>DASQDS010000787.1:0-1963 GCA_035634075.1 Pilimelia sp.
CGGCCTGGTGGTCCTCGCCGGGCGGGCGAGGCGGGCGCTGCGCCGCCACACCGCGCGCCACGACGCCCGGGGGGCGCCCGCCGGCCAGTCGCTGACGGGCCGGGAGCGGGCGGTGCTGAGCCTGGTCGCGCGCGGCGAGCCGAGCCGGCGAGTCGCCGGCCAGCTGGGCATCTCGGTGGAAACCGTGGAAACCCACATCCGGGCCGGCATGCGCAAGCTGGGCGCGCGGACCCGGACCGAGGCCGCCGCGCGGGCGCTGGAGGTGCTGGGTGACTGATCCGCCCCGTTATGTCCTGCCCACCTCGGCCGACGCCACCGCGGTGCTGCGCCGGCTCACGCGGGCCGGCTGGGTGACGCGCGAGGGCTTCGCGCTCACCGAGTCCGCCTGGGACGTCGGCGCCACCCGGCTGGTCCTTTTCGGTCGGGTCGCCGCCGCGGAGACCGCCCAGGTGGCCCTGCTGGCGGCCGCCCGCGGTGCCGGGGTGGTGGCGATCGCCGACCTGGCGGGGGAGACGGGCCGGGCACTGCTGGACGACCTCGGCCGCCTCGGTCCGGTCCACCTGCACCCGGACGCGGAGCCGCTGACGCCCGGCGAGGACGCGATGGCCCGGCTCGCCCCGGAGCAGCGGGCGTTGTTGGAGCGCCTGGCCAGCGGGGAGACCATCGCCGCCGCCGCGGCGGCGGAGTTCCTCTCGCTGCGCACGGCGAACCGGCGGATCGCCCAGGCCCGCGAGGCCTTCGGCGTGCGGACCACCCGGGAGGCCGTCCTGGCGTACCTGCGGCACCGCCCGCCCGGCTGACCGCCCCGGCACCGCCCGGCTGCGTGGTCAGCCGCCCGCGTCGATGCGGCGGCGAGGGCGGCTGCGGTCGGTGCTCAGCGGCCGGGTGGGGTCGTGGTGGCGGGGGGTCTCCGGTTCGTCCGGGCGCAGCGGCGCCAGGGTGTCGGCGATCGCGTCGATGATCCGGTCGGTGGCCGCCTGGGCGTGCCCGGGGACTCCGGCGGACAGGCCGGACAGGTCCACCGGCGGGCCGAAGCGCACCCGCACCACCGGCCGGCGGACCACGGCCCGCAGCACGGCGGGAAGCAGGCCGCGTGGGACGGCGTACGGCACGACCTCGTGGGTGCCCCACTGCGCCACCGGCACGACAGGTGCCCCGCTGGCCAGCGCGAGGCGGGCCGCGCCGGTCTTGCCGCGTTCCGGCCACAGCGTGGGGTCGAGGCTGATCCGGCCCTCCGGATACACGAGCACGATCGACCCGGCGGCCAGCGCGTCGCCGGCCTCGTCCAACGACCGGGCGACGGTGGTGGTGCGCCGGTCGACCCGGATGTGCCCGCAGGCGCGCATCACCGAGCCGACCACCGGGGTGCGGAACAGCCCGCCGGTGGCCATCACCCGGGGCGACAACCGCCGGGCGCGGGTGGCGGCGGCCAGCACGACCGGGTCGATCGGGCTGATGTGGTTGGCGGCGAGGATCACCGGCCCGGCGCGCAGGGCGGGGGACACGTCGCCGCTGACCCGCAACCGCGCCAGCGCGGCGGTCAGCCCGCGGGCGAGCACCTGCAGAAACAGCCAGAGCCGGGGCGGGCGCCACCGGGGGCCGACGGTCGTGGGCATCAGGTGGAGATCGTCGCACGCCGGCCCGGTCAGCCGGCGTCGCGCAACTCCGCCAGGCGGGCCTCGATCTCCGCCAGCTCCGCCCGCAGCCGCTGCGCCTGCGACTCCGCCTCGGCCCGCTCCGCCGTGACGATGTGCTCCACCGCCTCGTGCACGCCCGGCACGTCCAGCATCGACACCATCTTCAGCGCCTCCGCCGGCTTGATCACGTACGGCTTCGCCAGCGCCTTGCTGCCCTGCGTGGCACCCACCGTCCACTCGCCGTCCGCGTACGCCAGCGTCACGGTCAGCCCGGCGGGCGCCTTCGCCCGCGCGGGCCGCGCCTGCCGGCGGGCCGGCTTCTCCGC
>DASQDS010000788.1:0-6547 GCA_035634075.1 Pilimelia sp.
CGCCGCCGGGCTGGCCGGCGTCGCCGCGCTGCTGCTCGGCAACGGCGGCGACCCCGTCGCGCTGATCTACTTCTCGGTGCAGAGCAACGCCCTGCTGGCGGCGGTCCACCTGGCGAGCGCGGCGGCCCCGGGCCGCATCCCGCCGGCGGCGCGGGGCGGCGCCACCCTCTACCTGCTGATCACCGGCTCCGTCTACCACCTGGTCCTGGTCAACCCGGCCAGCCCGTTCTTCGTCGGTGCCGCCAACCAGGGCAGCGCGCGCAGCCTGCTCCTGCACACCGTGGCGCCGCTGCTCGCCCTGGCCGAGTGGCTGCTGGTGACCGGGCGGGAGGGCCGGCACCCGTGGTCAGCGGCGGTGCGGTGGCTGTCGTACCCGCTGGCCTACTTCGCCTTCGTGCTGGTGTGGGGCGGCACCGGGCGCGGCTATCCGTACCCGTTCGTCGACGCGGACCGGCTCGGGTACGGCACCGTGGCGGTCAACGCGGCCGTCCTCACGGCGGTGTTCTACGTGCTTGGCCTCGCGCTGCTCGGCGCCGGCCGGGCCAGCCGGGCGGCGCTGGCCCGGTTGACAATCTCTTAGCCAATTGCCAAACTCCCTAAGTGCTCGACGTCGAGGTGCTCAAGGCGCTCGGCAACGCCAAGCGGCTCGCCGTGCTGGAGTGGCTCACCGACCCGGTGGCGCACTTCCCACCCCAGCGCGACGGCGACCTCGTGGTGGACGGGGTCTGCGCGCTGTTCATCGCCGACAAGCTGGGCGTCAGCCAGCCCACCGCCAGCGAGCACCTGCGCCTGCTGACCGCCACCGGGCTGCTGCGGGCCAAGAGGATCAAACAGTGGACGTTCTACCGCCGCGACGAACCGCGCATCGCCGAGGTGAAGCGCATGCTGCAGGAGGAATGGTGACGGCTTACGACCGGCTCATCGCGCTGCTCGACGGCGCGGGCGCGCGCTACCGTGAGCTGGACCACCCGCCCGAGGGGCGGACGGAGGTGGTCAGCGGCTACCGCGGCCACCCCGTCGCCCACGCGGCGAAGTGCCTCGTGGTGATGGTCAAGATCGGCAAGAAGTCCAGCCGGTACTTCCTCGCCGTCGTGCCGGGCGACGCGCGGGTCGACCTCGCCGCACTCAAGGCCCTCGCGGGCGGCACGTACGTCGCCTTCGCGGCCACCGAGAAGGCGGAGGCGCTGGCGGGCAGCGCCAGCGGCACCATCCTGCCGTTCAGCTTCCACCCGGACCTCGAGCTCGTGGTGGACCCCGGCGTGCTGGCCCCGTCGGAGATCTACTTCAATGCGGCCAGGCTGGACCGCTCGCTGGCGCTGGACACGACCGACTACCGGCGAATCGCCGAGCCGCGCACGGCGGCCATCACCTGACCGCCCGCCGCCGCGGGCTCAGGCCAGGTTCGACGAGCGGGGGTACGCGTCCGCGGGGTCGGTCAGGACGTTCACCAGGTACGGCACGTCGGCGCCGAAGGCCCGGTCGAGCGCCAGGGGAAGATCGTCGGCTCGGGTGACCGTTTCCCCCGCTCCGCCCAGCGCCGTCACCACGTCGTCGTAGCGCAGCCCTGGCTGCAGGTCCGCCGCCACGTCGTAGCCGTACATCGCGCGCATCGGGTGCTTCTCCAGGCCCCAGACGCCGTTGTTGCCGACCACGATCACCACGGGCAGCCGCTGGCGGACGAGCGACTCGACGTCCATCAGGGAGAAACCCGCCGCGCCGTCGCCCATCAGCACGCAGACCTGGCGATCGGGGTACGTCAGCCGGGCGCCCATCGCGTACCCCAGCCCGGTGCCCAGGCAGCCGTACGGCCCCGGGTCCAACCAGCTCCCCGGCGCCGCGGGCTCGAGGTACCGGCCGGCGTAGGAGACGAAGTCACCGCCGTCGCCGATCGTCACCGCGTCCCGGTCCAGCACCCGGCGCAGCTCCCCGTACACCCGCGCCGGCTTGATCGCGTCGCCGCCGGCGGCCATCTCCGCGGCCTGGCGGGCCGCGGCGGCCTCTTCGGCCGCCCGCAGCTCGGTGACCCAGTCGTCGTGCGGCGCCCGGTCGCCCCGGTGGTCCGCCAGCGCGGACAGGATCAGCCGCAGGTCGCCCGCGGGCGAGACCGCCGGGGTGACGTGTGTGGCGCGCTGCGCCGGGGCGTCCACCACGTGGATGACCTGTGCGTCGCCGAAATCGCCGAAGCCGAGGCGGAAATCCAGCGGGGTGCCGACCACGGCCACCACGTCGGCGCGGCCGAGGGCGATCCGCCGGCACCGGGCGAAGGCCAGCGGGTGCTCCGGCGGCAGCGCGCCGCGGCCCATGCCGTTGGCGAAGACGGGGACGCCCAGTGCCTCGGCCGCCGCGCGCAGGGCCGCGACGGCGTCGCCGGCGTACACGTCCGAGCCCGCGACGATGACGGGCCGCTGCGCGCCGGCGAGCAGAGCGGCGGCGCGGGCCACGTCGTCGGGGTCGGGGTCGACCACGGGCACGGCCGGCGGCGCGGGGGCGTCGGCCTCGGCGGTGGAGAAGGCGACCTCCAGCGGCAGGTCCAGGAAAGCGGGGCCGCGGTGCGGGGTCAGGGCCGCGGTGAGGGCGGTGGCCACCGCTGCGGGGATGTCCTCGGTGGCGGCGACGGTGGCGGCGTGCTTCGTGACCGGGGCGACGAGCGGGACGTGGTCGAGCTCCTGGAGGCTGCCGGCGCCCCACCGGAACGACGGCGCCCGGCCGGCCAGCACGAGGACCGGGGACCCGTTGAAGTGGGCGCTGGTCAGGCCGGAGATGCCGTTCGTGACGCCGGGCCCGGCGGTGAGGACGGCAAGCCCCGGCCGGCGCCGCAGCTTGGCCACCGCCTCGGCGGCGAACACGGCGGACTGCTCGTGCCGCACGTCGACGATCCGCATGCCGCCGCGGTGGGCGGCGTCGTACAGCGGGAAGACGTGCCCGCCGGAGAGGGTGAACATCTCGGTCACCCCGTACGCCCGCAGGGCCGCCAGGGCCAGGTCACCGCCGTGCCCCTCGATCCGCCCGGTGCCGCCCGTGGTGCCCGTCATCCCGTGGTGCCCGTCATCCGGTGGTGTCCGTCATCGCCGCTCCCGTCGTGGTGGTGCCCCACGCCGTAAGCTACCCGCTGGTACCGACACGCGCGGGCGGCGGGCGCCGATGGCACCCGCCGCCCGCGGGGCGTGCGTCAGGAGCAGAACTCCCGCCAGGCGGTGATGCTGTGCTGGTCGCGCAGGCGGAAGTCCCCGGTCTCCCAGTCCAGGTCGAAGTAGGCGATGAACAGCGCGCCCTCCTGGGTCAGGTGCCGGACCATCGAGCGCAGCCAGGCGGCCCGCTCCGCGCCGTTGTCGCCCTTGGCGAGGAAGCTGCCCGTCTCCGCGATGGCGAACGGCAGGTCCTCCGCGCGGCTGACGTCGATGATCCGCTTGAACAGCGCGGCCGGGCTCAGGTAGACGCCCTTGCTGACCTCGCCGGGCGGGTTGTACGGGTCCCAGCCCATCACCTGCACCACGTCCCGGCCGGGGTAGAACTCGCGCCAGTTTCGGCCCGACCGCGGGTCGACCGTCCAGTCCATCAGGATCAGGGTGGCGGTCAGCCGGTCGTTCTTCGCCTCGTCGGCGAGCTGCCGCAGCCGCTTCCACGCCGCCCGGAAGCTCGCCGTGCTGAAGTCGCCGGCCGCCACCTCCTGCTCCGGCTCGTGATAGAAGGTCCAGTACACGTCCTGGTCGCGCGGGGCGGTGGCGAACCACTCCCGCATGTAGGCGTCATGCTGGCCGGCCGCCACCTCGGCGGGCGGGAACTTGAACGACACCACGACCGGGCGCTTGCCGACGTCCAGCTTGCCGGGCCACTCCGCGGGCCGGCCCGGGTAGAAGATCCGGACCAGCTCCAGGCCGTTGTACAGGCCGTCGATGCGGTGCAGCGCCTCCTGATAGGACTCGCCGCCCTTCTCCGTGGTGAACGACGCGCCGCACAGCGTGCGGCCCTGCGGCACCGGCGCCGGGGGCGGGGGCCGGGTGGCCGAGGGGCTCGGCCGGGGGCCCGGGGTGACCGGCGCGGACGCCGGTGGCCGCGGGGACGGCCTGGTCGGCAACGTGGGCGGGGCGCTCGTCGCCGCGGGCGGGGGCGGGGCGTCCCCGCGGACCGTGCCGATCAGCAGCCGGGGTCCCTTCGCGCCCTGCTCGCTGGAGTGCGCCGAGGCGACCGACTGGCCGTCGTCGTTGGACACGGCGAACGCGTACCGGCCGGGCCCACGGACCAGCGGGGACACGTCGAAGCTCACGGTGTCGTCCTGCCCGTCGACCGCCGTGGTCGCCACGACCCGGCCGGGCTCCGGCTTGGTGCTGTACGAGGTGTACTCCTCCGACCAGCCGCCGGCGCTCAGCGACCGCAGGCGGAGCCTGGCCGGCCGGTGGTCGCGCCGCTCCAGGGTCAGCTCCACGGTGGCGGAGACCGCGGTGCCCGCCGTCGTCGGCACGTCGAAGAGGACGTACGCCTCGGTCTTCCAGTTGCGCCAGTGCGCCGCGGTCAGCTTGCGGGCGGTGCCGTAGGCGCTCTGCGGGTACTGCTCGACGACGTACGTGTCGGCGGCCGCCGGGTACGCGGTCACCGTGATGTCCGGGCTGCTCTCGGCGATCGCGAAGGTGCCGGCGGATGCGAGCACCGCGGCGACGGCCACGCTGGCGCCGATGCGGACCCCGCTCAGGCGGGGCCTGTCGCGGCGCCGGCGGCGGGTCGGCGTGCCGGGTGAAGAAGCGGGGTGCGGGCCGCGTTCTTTCCGATGGTGCACGCGTGTCGGTCCTCTCGTGTGCCCCCTCAAGCGGCGGCGGGCGTCCCCGCGCCGGCGACCCGTCCCACAACGGATCGTGGCCGGCGGCGCCCCCGGCCCGCGGGGAAGCGCCACCGTGCGGACACCACGTCGATGACCCGGCCGACGGTAGTACGCGACGAATCGGCCCCGCTACCCCTCCTCGCCCCGCGAGTCCGACATATGTGCACCACCGCCGAATCGGGGATTTCTTTTGGCGGTGAAAGCGGCCATTCCCTCCTGCCGGTCCGCCGTTGCGAACAACGCCGCGAACAGCTCGCTCTCCCAGGCGAGCCCGGCCGCCAGCGGCAGCTCCAGCCCCCCGTCGACCGCCAGCTTCGCCGCCCGCAGCGCCTGCGCCGGGCCGGCCACGTACGGCTCGACCATGGCCCGCGCCTCGGCGAGCACCCGGTCGGCGGGCACCACCCGGTCCGCCAGCCCGATCTGGAGCGCCTCCGCCGCGTCGACCAGCCGGCCCGAGAAGATCAGGTCCTTGGCCCGCGCCGGCCCGACGAGACGGGCCAGCCGCTGGGTGCCGCCCGCGCCGGGGATGAGCCCGAGCCGGATCTCCGGCTGGCCCAGCCGGGCGTCCTGCGCCACCACCCGCCAGTCGCACGCGAGCGCCAGCTCGCACCCGCCGCCGAGGGCGTAGCCGGTGACCGCCGCCACGACGGGCTTCGTGATCCTGGCCACCGCGTCGAAGGCGCTGGACAGGGCACCCGCCCGGGCCACCATGTCGGCGTGGGTCATGGCGGCCATCTCCTTGATGTCCGCGCCGGCCGCGAAGACGTCCGGCCCGCCGTCCACGATCACCGCTCGCACCTGCGGCGACGCGGCCGCCTCGCCCGCCGCGGCGCGCAACTCCTCCTGCACGCGGGTGTTCAGCGCGTTCATCGGCGGCCGGTCCAACCGGATCGTGCCGATGCCGCCGTCGACCTCCAGCCGCACGAAATCGCCCATGCGGCCACGGTACGGGCCACCGGAAGGGTAGGAAGCCGACCCGCCGGGTAGCTATGGTGGTGAGCGGCCTGGAGGTGATCATGATCACGTACTATCGGGACCCCGCGGTCCAGGTGACGTCCGACGCCCTGCGCGTCGACGGCACGGCGTACCCGCTGGCCGAGCTCGCCCGGGTCTGGCACCGCCGGGGCCGGACCTCGTGGCGGGCGGTGGCCGGCCGGGGCGCGCTCGGGCTGGCCATGCTGGTGCCGCTGGCGCTCGGCGCGGCCGGGCTCGCGGCGGCGCTCACGCTCGACCTGGCGCCGATGAACACGCTGGCGGTCGCCCTGGCCGCCGCGCTCGTCGGCCTCGGCGTGGCGCCGCTGGCCGACGTGCTGCTGGAGTTCATGGACCGCTCGTACGCCCGCGGCTCGCAGGCGCACGAGATCTGGGCGCTGCGGCACGGGCAGCCGGTGCTGATCCTGCGCACCGGGGACGCGCTGCGCTTCGGCAAGGTCTACCGGGCCTTGCAACGGGCGCTGGAGCAGCCGCAGGCCGCCCACCGCTGAGCGCCGCGTCAGTACGTCGCGGCGTACAGCTCGTCGATCTCGGCGCGCTGCGGCAGCGAGTTGGAGGCACCGAGCCGGCGTACGCACGCGGCGCCCGCCGCGCACGCCCCGCGCACGGCGTCCACGATCGGCCGGCCCTCCCCCCACGCCACCGCGAGCGCCCCGGTGAACGAGTCGCCGGCGGCCGTGCTGTCCACGGAGCGCACCCGCGGCGGCGGCTCCAGCTCAGCGGCGCCCTCCCGGTCGACGT
>DASQDS010000789.1:0-14052 GCA_035634075.1 Pilimelia sp.
CGGCCCCGCGGTCGGGTTCGCCGGCGTCGGCACCGGCGGCGTGGCGCCGCTGCCGCCGTCGATGAGGAACTGGCTGTCCGCCATGTTCCAGCGCGTCGCCAGGTAGCTGCCCGGGCTCGGGTTGGTGTGGTAGTAGTCGTCGTGGTTGCAGTCCAGCCGCTGGTCCTGCGCCCGGTTGGTGCAGGCCGTCCGCAGCAGCGCCGTGGGCCCGTCCTTGTAGCACATGACGTCGTACTCGTCGACGCAGTGCCCGGCTTTGCTGGAGTTCGGCGCGCTGTTGTTGACGGCGCCGAGGTTGTGGCCGAGCTCGTGCGCGGCGACGCTGGCGTTCCAGCACCCCGCGTCGCTGCGCCCGTACGACGGCCCGCCGTTGCTCCTGTTTCCGGCACCGGGCTTGTCGTCCCCGGCAAACGAGCCGATCCCGCAGTAGACCTTGGAATCGCTGAAGATCATGTACTTGCGGTCGGTGCGGCCGTACCCGAGCTTCTTCAGCTCGGCGATCATCGTGCTGAAGTTCTTCACGCCAGCGGCGGTGATCTCCACCTCCCGCACGTCGACCTCGCACGCCGCGGTCGTGACGTACCGCAGGTGCCGGGAGCCGCCGGTCTCCTTGGCGCTCGCGTCGTAGATCGCATCCACGCCGGCGGCCCACTTGCGGAAGGACGGCAGGTACTCGGCGAACCGGCTGGTGCCGCCGGCGCCGTACGCGTAGAGCACCTGCACCCGCTTGCCGGCCTGGCCGTCGCCGTCGCAGACGACGCCGCTCGGCCCCACCGGCACGGCGGCGGCGGCGTCGGGCGCCAGCGCCAGCTCTCCGCCGTCGGCCGGCACGCCACCGGCGCCCCGGATGAGATCCTCGGCGGCGGGGGCCGGCGCGGTGTCCCGCCGGGGCAGGGTCGCGGCCGCCGCCGGCTTCGCCACCGGCCGCGCGTCGCGCCGGATGTCGAGCCCCGGCGGCGGCGCGTCGGGGCCGTGCGAGCAGTGGCCGGTGCCCTCGACCTCGTACGTGCCGGCGCAGGCCGTGCCCCGCTTGGCGGGCTTCAGGCCGCGGTAGACCATCCCCCGGGCGGGCTCGTCCGGCGGGACGGACACGAGCACCGCGCCGGCGTCCCCGGGGCCGAGGGCGACCTGGCCCGAGCCGGACCACGGCAGCCAGGCGGCGCCGAGCGCGGTGGGGATCGCGGCGAGGCCCAGCGCGAGCGCGCCGGTGACCGCGATCGCGACACGACGGGCGGAACGGGAACGACCAGCGGGAGTACGCACGGCCCGAGGCTATGGACTCGCCGAGGGCGTCCAAAGTGTTCTAAGGCAGAGATAAGGATCGTTGTATGGAACAGCTGTCGAATCAATCGAAATGCTGGAACCGCGGCCACCGGGCCGGCGCATGGGCATCCAGGACGTCCCGGCCGACTACGCGTCGCTGGCCGCCTGGTTCGCCGCGCACGACGGATCGTCGCCGCCCTGGACGACGCGCGGTTGCGCGCCGCCATGCGCGTACCCCCACCGCCCCTGCCCGTCCGCGCGGGCCTGCGCGACATCGCCCGGCTCGGTCCGCCGGCGCTACGCCGGCTGGTCCCACGCAGGCGCCCCGGGCGACCCGAACCGGTGCCGGATCCCCGACGCCCACGGGCGGCTCGGCGCCGCGGTGAGCGCCTCCGGCCAGCGCGCCAGCATGCCCGGCCGGAACCAGCCGAGCTCCTCGTTGCGGGACGCGGCCGCCGCACAACGCGCGGCCCAGCTCTGCCTGCTCTCGGCGAGGTCGCCGGCGCCGCCGATCAACTCGCTCCGCAGCCCCAGCAGGACGTCGACGGTGTGCTGGAACGCCCGCACCTCCCCGACGGTGCCGGGTTCGGCGGCCAGCCAGTCCAGGTCCCGGCCCGCACAGGTGTCGCAGCCGCACGACCAGTCCACGTCATCGGGGTGCCGGCGCTTCGCCTTGGCGATCGCCGTGACCAGCCGGTACGCCAGGCAGGCCGGCACGATAGCCGACGGCACCCCGGGCCGCCCCCCGCCCTGGCGCGGGACCTGCGGCGCCGGGTAGAGATGCCGCAGCGACGCCTGGGTTCCCACGGCGGCGGCGGCCGCACCGACGCACAGCGCGCCCAGCGCGGACAGGTCGCACCGCAGCACCAGCACCGGCACGCCGCAGGCCAGCAGGGCGAGCAGTCCACCCACGACACCCACGAGGGCGTACGGGTCCGTGGCGTGTTCCAGCACCACGGCGACTGGCACGTCCGCCGAGGTGACGTGCGCGCAGAGCCGTTCCCGGGCGGTGCGGTCGCGTAGCCAGGAGATGTGCAGCGGCAGGCAGGCGATCGCGTCGCCGCCGAGGCGCGCGGTGCCGTCCAGGATCCGTCGCAGGCCGGCCTCGTCGCCGGCGCCGACGTACCCGGAGTCGGTCAGGACGGGCAGGCCCAGGTCGCGCTGGCGGCGCACCCAGCGGGCGTTGAACGGCGCGGAGGCCGGCAGCCGCCCCACGCCGGCGTAGCGGGCGGCGTCGAGCAGGACGGGGTTCGGGTAGCCGGTGACCCGCAGCAGATACTCGGTGGCGGTCAGCGTGGCGACCTCGTTCTGCCGCTCGACGGTGACCACGAGGCCGCTGCCCGGCCCGCCGGTCGCCTGGGCGGCCCGGCCGAGCTGGCTCGTCGTGCACTGCACGAGCAGCGGCCGGCCGGGCACGACCGCCGCACCGTCCACCATGCGCCCGCTCCCCGACGACACCTTCCGTAGTCGAAGGGTAACGCCGTGACAGCAATTCACCTACATTCATCTATTGCGCCGCTCACGCCGTCCAGCTCCGCCATGCTGCGCAGCGTCGCCATGTCGGACACGACCACCCGGCGCTGGGCCGTGCTCACCGCCTTCTCCGACCGCAGCTCCCGCAACGCCTTCTGCACGCTCACCTCGGCGGCGCCACACAGGGTGGCGAGTTCCAGCTGGGTCAGCCGGACACCGATCTCGGTGCCGGACGGGCTGTCGTACCCGTACGTCTCAGCGATGTCGGCGATGACCCGGGCGAGCCGGACCTTGACCGGGTACGAGGCGAAGTCGACGCGACGGCGGTTCGCCCACCGCAGTCGACCGGCCGTCATCCCGGCCATCTCCACCGCCGCATCCGGGTGCTGCTTGAGGAACGACCTGAAATCCACCTCCCGGATGACGGCGACGGTCGACGGTCGGCACGTGGTCACGGTCGCCGACCGGGGCGTGTGGTTGAGCGCGGACGTCTCGCCGACCACGTCGCCCGTCACGCGGATCGCCAGTAGCGCCTGCCGACCGTCCGCCATCGCCGCCGTGACCTTGCAGACCGCGTTGTGCAGGACGACTGCGTGCGACTCCAGGTCGCCTTCCCGGAGGATCGGACGCAGGCCGGGCACGTTACGCCGAACGCCCATGCCCAACAGGACGTCCCGACTCCTCGGCGCCAGCCTTCCCAGCAGGGTGTTCGGTGGCCAGGACTGCCGAGGCACCGCTACCGGCCTCCCCACGGGATGACATGTCGGAGCAGGCCGCCCGCGGCGGGCGAATCGGGCCCCGCAGGCGACCGATTCGATGCTTCACTATTCGCACGCTTTTGACAACAGACAGTAGAGGCCGGTCGATCAGCCGGCCGCAGCTCCCACGGCGGCGGTCGCCATGAGGAGGAACCAGCCGACGCAGGCCACGAAGGAAGCGCCGATCCAGGGCAGGGCGCGACGGATCCGCTGGTGCTTCGCCAGGGCTATCCGCGCAAGGACCGCTGCCAACTCCCATAACTCCTCGCCCTGCCGGCGGTCGTCCGCGAAGGCCCGCACGCCGTGGGCCGCGACGTTGGGAAAGCCGAAGCGGTTGCTGCCGGTGGGCCCACCCAGCCGTGGCCGCATGGCGGCCGCCAGATGCCACATCGACACGCAGGAGCCGAGGACCGTCAACAACGACAGGCCGCCCATGAGGACCACTGGAGCGAGGCCGACGATGGGTGGGAGGGACCGCACAGCGGCGGCCTGGCCCGCCGCGAGCGCCATGAGCCCGCCCTGCGCCGCCAGCAGCGCGGTGATCTTGCTGTCGGCATGCTGAATCGAGCTCTGGAACGACCCGACGGTCACCAACCCGGCCTGCAGGTCCGGGACCGCCGACGTACCCCGGTGCCGGTGGCCGGCCCGCCGGCCACGCCGTTGCGTCTGGGAACTCATGCCTCCATGACAGGCCGGATCCGACCGGCACGAACCATCCAAGTACGGCTTGGCGGCCCGGCGTCACGAACCGGACAACCAATATTTTGATGCGCCCCAGCAAGCCTCGCGTCGCTAGACAGAACGTGTCCGGCATCAATGCGTGGAGAGGGGTGCGAGAGTGCCTGCCGAAAGCCAGCCCAGTCGCCGGCTCATCGTGGCGGTCGACATGGAGCAGTACAGTCGCAAGGACAACGGCCGGCAGCACCGGTCGCAGCGCCTCCTCGTCGATGTCATCGAGACGGCCGTCGAGACCCTCGGCCTGCAGCGGTCGGGCTGGCTGATCCAACCCACGGGTGACGGTGAGCTGGCCATTCTGCCGGCCGAGACCCCCGAGCCGACAATCGTGGGTCACCTTGTCCCCGTCCTCAACCGGCTCCTCACCGAGCGCAACCGCGATCTGGCCGCCGGAGCGCGGGTCCGGCTGCGCGTCGCGATGCACATCGGACTCGTCCACCTCGATGGCGCGGCCGGATACCCCGGGGATGCTGTCGTCACCGCCTGCCGCCTGTTGGACGCGGCACCCCTGAAGCAAGCCCTGACCGCGTTCCCCAGCGCGGCCGTCGGTCTCATCGTGTCGGACCAGATCTACCAGGACGTCGTGCGGCACCGGTACGGCCAGATCCGGCCGGAGCGCTTTGCGTCCGTCTCGGTGACCATCCCGGACAAGAAGTTCGACGCCAGCGCGTGGATATTCGTACCGGACGAGGATGTGACCACCCTGCCGGTGCCGGAGCAGCCCGCACCGGTCCGCGCCGAACCCGCCATGTCGGCGACGGCGGCGGACTCCAACCCCGGTCCGGCCGCCGGCGGCAAGTTCCACTTCGGCACCGTCACCACGAACGGCCCGACGGTGTTCGGCGACCACGGCCGTGCCAGCGGATCAGCGTCGGGCAACGGGCTGGACGCCCCGTGACGAGCCCGCCGATCGGCGCACCGCCGCTGGTGGCGGCGCCGCCGGAGGACAATCCCGCCCTCGCCGCAGCACCCGGCGACGAGCCCGGCCACGGCGCACCGCCGGACGGCGACCGCGCCGGTGCCGCGCAGGAGGCGGACGCTCAGCCGGCATCCAGCGAGCCCGCGGGCGACACCGCACCGGCGGGGCAACCCGTGGCCGGCGGGGCGGCCGAGGAGTTCGTCGTGGCCTCTCCAGTCCCGCGAGGGACGGCGGAGCGCCTGTACGGCTTCACCTTCGAGCGCGTCGAGACCCACGGCCCCGCCGCATTCGGGGACGGCGCGACGGCGGTCACGAACATCTACCAAGCGGCACGACAGGACAGGGCGAGCACCGGCCGACGGCTCGATGCGCCCGAACGAGTCGCGACATATGCGCCGGCCCCCGTCGACGACCGCCTGGACAGACTCCTGCGCTCCCAGCATGCGGTCTGCCTGACCGGCGCCAAGGGCACCGGCAGGTTCACCACGGCCTGCGCGGCGCTGGCTCGCCGGCACGGCGCGGATCGCGTACACGAAATCCACCTCCCGCCGGGCGGACGCACCGAATCGCTGCTCCAGCAACCTCTCCTGCCGGTGGCCGGCGCCGGCCACGTGTTCCACCTGCCGTCCGGGGTCACGGCGACGCTGATCCGGTCGCTGGACGGCATCTTCCGCCAGCGGCGGGCCACGCTCGTGATGATCAGGGACGCCGGACCCACCTCCGGTGAACCGGCGAATGTCGAGGCCCACCACCGTCGCGCCGACCCGGTGCAGATCTTCCGGCGGCATCTCGACCACCGGCTGCGGGGGACCTGCATCGGCGGATGCGCCGCCGAGTGCGACGCCGAGTGCGTGCAGGCGTACGTCGCTGAGCTGTGCCGGCACGGCGGCGTCCTGGCCGCCCTACGGAAGGCCTACCGGCCGCGCGAGATCGTCGACCTGGCGCAGTCGTTCGCCCGCAAGCGCCTGCGGGGCCCCGACATCGACGAGGCGGTCAACGCGTCCGCCCCCGAGCGCCGTCTCCGTGCGGCCCAGGTACTGCTGCCGGGGGAGGCCGACGGAACCTTCCGGCACCAACGAGTCACCCAGTACGAGCGGGCGTTCCGCATCGCGTACGCGGTCTTCGACCAGCACCCGCTGGAATGCGTGTTCCACTCCACCGGCCTGCTGCTCAACGAGCTGGACGACGACTCCGGCCGGCCGCAGCTCGGCCGGCTCCCCCTGGAACACAGCGTCCAGATCCTCCTCGGCGACGTCCTCGGTGGCGACTGGATCGACGCCAGCGACGCGGCGCCGGCCGCGGGCGGATCATCGCGGGCGGCCCGCCTACGCGACGGGCTCATGGCGGGTGCGATCCTCGATGTCGCCTGGCACGAGCTGGACAACACCCGACCCGCCCTGCTGCGGTGGTTGAAAGCACTCGCGCAGGACGACGACCTGTCGATCACTCAACGGGCCGCCGAGGTGGCCGGCCTCCTCACCAGCTTCGACTTCGACATTGTCCATCGCCGGTTGATCAACGAATGGGCGGCCAGCGCCAGGCCGCACCTCCGGCAGGTCGCCGCGCGGGCGGTCACCATCGCCGCCTCCGGCGAGGAGGTGGCGGAGCGGGTCTTCAGCGAGGTTCGCGCCTGGGCCCTCGCCGGCTCGGCATATCACCGGGACACAGCCGTACGCTTTCACGCCGGCGGCCTGCGGCGGCTCCAGCCGGCCCTCTTCGGACAGCCCGGTTGGGTGCTGGTGGACCTCCGCCGGGTCGCGGAAGACCCGATGCAGCGTCCGTACCACACGATCGCGCAGGCGGTGAGCGAGCTGTACGTGCCGGCGGAGAGCGGCACCGTGCTCGGCGAGCTGGCCGGCTGGGCCCGCGGACCGCACGCCGGCGTCCAACTGCACGCCGCCCGCTCATTCAGCCGCATCGCCCGGCGGTGGTCCACCCGGGACGGCCGTTACGACTTGCTGACCCACGCCGTGGATCGCGTCATCGACGGCAGCGACCTCGCTGCCCTCTGGTCGGTCGCGCTACTCAGCCCTGCCACGGCCGCGGGGGCGTGGGAGCTCCTCGGCGAATGGCTCCGCCAGGCCGACGGCGCGGACGGCCCGACCGAGGTCATGGCCCGCCTCCTGCGGACGCTTGCCAGCCAGCCGCCGACGAAGCGGCGGCTCGACTTCTACCTGCCGCGCATCTGGAACCCGGGACAGTACACCGCAGATCCGCCCGCCTGGGTGCGGTCCGCGGTGGGGAAGGTGTGACATGTCAGATGAGCCAGCACCGCCGGCGGCATCCCGGTGGATCGTGGTTCGCCGCTTCTTCCGGCGCCTGGCCGAGCTGATCGCCCGGACCGGTGCGAAAGACCTGCCCGACCTGGTCATGCAGCGCTATTCCGGCGATCCCTTGGTGGTGCCGGCACAGGGTGGCGTCTTCAGTTTCCACGTGCACGCCACCTACACGTGGCGCTCGCAGGGCCTCGACGAGGACAGCCTCGACGCATGGGCCCGTTACTTCGCCCCGCACGTCCGCCGCCGGTTACGCCAGCGTGCGGCGGCCACGGCAAGGCGGCACGAGCCGCAGCAGGCGGATGAGTTCGAGGCGGCCCTGAACGCCGAGCTACCTGGCCCGTTGTGGACCCACGAGCGGGACGGGGCGGTGTTGACCTGCCGCGTACGCGCCTACGTCACGCTCGACGAACACGTCCGGGAGAGGCTGAAGCCACTGTGGGAGAAGCTGCTCGAGCTGCAATTCCAGCACAAGGTGGAGATGCAGCGCGCTGACCTGGTGGACATCCGCAGCCAGAAGTGGATCGGCATCCTGGAGACGCTGCGCGGCCCGGTGGCCCCTGGCGCCGCGCGGTTGACCGATCCGGCTCTCGCTGATGTCGTCCAGCAGATGGCCGACGAGCAGAAGAAGCTGATCGAGGAACTGACCGGCCTGTTGAAGGACACGACGAGGGGCGGCGGCCTGGGCGCGTACGAGGCCGCTCAGATGATGGACATGCTGACGGAGAACCTGCGACAGCACACCGCGTCCGCCGTGCCCGGCAGCTCCGGGGATTGGCATTACGCCACCTCCGGTGAGGGCCGTCCGACGAATGGCCACCGCAGCGGCAACGACGGAGGCCAGCCGTAATCCGGACGACGGGCGGCGACCTCGCCTGGGGACGCGTGCCCGCATCCCGGCGAGGTCGCCGGTCCCGGTAGCCGCGGGGGGCTCAGGCCGTCTGGCCGCAGCGGCCGCAGGCACCGCGGCGGCGCAGGTGGTACGCCCAGGCGGCCAACGCCAACGCCACGCCCCACAGCGGCCACAGCAGCATGGGCAGCATTGCGACGCCGTGCGCGTCGATGTCGGCGAACCCCGAGGGCGCGCTGTAGACCGCCAGGCCACCGGCGGTCACCAGCACCGCGACCAACGATGCCGGGATGACCGCCAGTCGCACCGGCACCGGCCGCCCGGCGAGGCCGACCAGCCAGCGCGGGAACACCTCGCCCCAGCGCTGCACCAGCCCCAGCGTCAGCACCGCGCCGACCAGCCCGAACGCGCCCAGGCCGGCGCCGCCCCACACCAAGCCGGTGTCCTGCATGTCGCGCAGCATCTCGTCCGTGATGCCCAGCGGGATGCCGGCCAGCCACGCGAAGCGGGACACCGCGTACAGCGTCGGGATGACCGCGGCCACCCCGACGGCCCACCGTCCCCAGCGGGCGGCGGCCGCCGCGCTGGTCCAGCCCGCGGCGCCCGGGCCGCGACCGCACGCCAGGCAGGCACCGCCCGTCCGTCGCTGCCAGGCGAGCGTCGCGCGGGCAAGCAGGAGACCACCGAGTACGGCGAACGCCTTGTTGCCGATCGACCACGTGAACACCTCGGCGTAGTCCACGGGTGGCCAGCCGAACGGCGCGCCGATGATCAGCATCGGGGCGTAGCCGGCCAGCATCAGCAGCGACACGTCGGGCACGACGACGAGCAGAAGCGCCGCCACGGCGTACCCGTAGATCAGCAGCAGCGCCCGCGGCGCGCCCCGCAGCCAGGCGGCGTGCCGGCCGGCCATTGCGAGCGCGGCGACGGCCGCGGTGAGCAGGAGGCCGGCCAGCGCGGGCGCGCCGACCTCGGGGGCGAGCTGCCGCAGCAGGCTGGCCGCGTTGTCCGGGTCGCCCCGGCCGAACGGGAACCCCTGCCCCGTTATGGTCCAGCCGAGCGCCAACGTGCCGTAGGCGGCGGCCCACCCGGCGGCGGCGTAACCGACCCGGCCGGGCCGGTCGGCCTGGTCGACAAGGTCCGAGGCCGGCGGTGCGGTTGTGGTCTTCATGGCGGTCTTCCCTTCGATCGCTGTGCCTCCACGATCTCGGGATCCGCCCCGGCGGGCCTCCCGCCCGGAAGCGAACCGCCTCCCCCGCCGGGGGGAGTCAGTTCGCGGGGCGGACGAAGCCCGACTCGTATGCGGCGATCACCGCCTGCGTCCTGTCGCGCGCCCCCAGCTTGCTCAGCACGTTGCCCACGTGCGTCTTGACCGTTTCCACGCCCACCACGAGGTCCGCGGCGATCTCGGCGTTGGACAGCCCGGCCGCCACCAACCGGAGCACGTCGGCCTCCCGCTCCGTCAGCCGCGCCGCGCGGACGAGGTCACCGCCGCCCGCGGTGCCGTGGGCGGCGGCAAGCCGGCGGATGGCCGCCGGGAACAGCAGCGACTCGCCGCGCGCCACCACGCGGATCGCGGCCACCACCTCGGCCGGGCGGGCGCGCTTGAGCAGGAAGCCGCTGGCGCCGGCGCGCAGCGCCTCGTACACGTGGTCGTCGTTCTCGAAGGTGGTGATGACCAGCACCCGGGGCGGCGCGGCGGCGGTGGCGAGAAGGTGCCGGGTCGCCTGGATGCCGTCGATCGCGGGCATCCGCACATCCATCAGCACCACGTCGGGACGCAGCCGCGCGACCAGCGGTGGCACCTCGGCGCCGTCGGCGGCATCGCCGACCACCCGCAGGTCCGGCTGCGCGTCGATGACGGCCCGCAGGCCGACCCGGATGAGTTCGTCGTCGTCCACGACAAGCACGCCGATGGTCACGGCCGCCCCCCGCCCGTCGCCCGCCCGCGCGGCCGGCCGGTCGGGAGCTGCACCGCGACGCGCCAGGTGCCGTCCCGGTCGTCCACGGTCATCCTGCCGCCGAGCAGCGCGACCCGCTCCCGCATCCCTGCGAGCCCCCGCCCGCCGCCCTCGCCGGCGCGGCGGCCCGCGTCGCTCCCGTCGCTCCCGCCCCGGTCGCCCTCGCCCTCGCCGCCGGCCGCGGTGGTGGTCGCGTTGGCCAGGGCGATGTCCAGCGCCTGCGCCGACACCGCGACGCGCACCGTGACCGCCGCCCCGCCGGCGTGCCGCACCGCGTTCGTCAGTCCCTCCTGGACGATCCGGTACCCCTCCCGGGACACCGCGGCCGGCACGTCGGCGACGGGCCCGGTCACCTCCGCGCGGATCGGCAGGCCCGCTCCCCGGGCGTCGGCCACCAGCCGGTCCACGTCGGCCAGGGTCCGCTGCGGCCCCCGCGCACCGCCGCCGGGCTCGCGGAGCAGGCCCAGCACGTGGTCCAGCTCCGCCATGGCGTCGCGGGCGGTCTCCTCGATGGCGGTCAGGGCGCGCCGGGCGAACTCTGGATCCGTGTCGAACAGCTCGCGCGCCGCCCCGGCCTGGACGGTCGCCACCGTCAGCGCGTGCCCCACGGAGTCGTGCAGCTCCCGGGCCAGCCGGTTGCGCTCGGTGAGCTGGTCGGCGCGGGCCTCCAGGGCGGCGATCCGCTCGGTGACCGACGGCCCCAGCAGCACCGGCGCCATCATCGCGGCCAACGCGCCCAGCCCGGCCACCGCGTACACCACCGCGATCACCAGCCCGACCCCGAGCAGCGACAGCCAACCGGCGTCAGCGGCGTCCAGCGGGCCGAGCCGCACCTCCTCGACCGGGCCGACGCGCACGCCGAACCAATGCACGATGAACATCAGCGCCATCGGCAGGGCCATCAGCAGGGCGAGACCGACCAGACCGCCGGCGACGAGGTGGACGGCGAACCACAGCGCCCCCCGCAGCCGGGTTTCGGCCGCCACGCCGGCACCCGGCGCCGGTGGGACCGGCTCGGGCAGGTCGACGCCGAGCAGCGACCGGGCGGCCGCGATCTCCAGCGACCGGGTGCCGCCGAGGAACGCCGGCACGATCGCGATGGCAACGGCCACGACCAGCACGAACGACGTGGCCAGGCGCGGCACCGTGGAATCGGCCAGCATGGTGACGAAAATCCGGCCCAGCAGCACGTAGGGCAGCAGGATGACGGCGCCGAGGAGCAGGTGCACCCCCCGGCGGTACGTGGTGCCGCGCACCAATGCCCGAAGGACCACCGGAACAACCACCACCACATTCTGCGCGCCCCGCCACCCCTACCGCCGCTCCGGGGCGCTCGAAGGGTGATCAACGGTTTCGGGGCGGTTCTGTCAGGTGTCCAGGAACGTCGGGTCCTGCCGGATCAGGTCCGCCAGCCGGGCGGCGGTCCGTTCCTCGGCGCCGTTCGGGTCCTCGGCCGCGGCTCCACCGGCGTCGGCCGGCGGCGCCTCCCACGCGGTGACCTCCACCTGGCCGTCGGCGCGCCGGCTGACCCGCATCGTCCAGGCGGCGCCGCCGACCTCGACGGTGGCCGTGACGGCCATCCCCTCGTACCGGGCCACCACGTCACCGAGGGCCAGGAGCAACTCGTCCGCCGGGTCCGCGCCGGCCGGCCCGCCGTCCCCCCGCCCGCCCGCGGTGGGCGGGTCGTCCGGGCGCCGGTGTTCGGCCCGCCGCTCCCGGTTCTGCTCCTGCCGCTGGTCCAGGTGCTGGTCGGGCCACTGGTCCAGGTGCCGGTCCGGGTGCTGGTCCGCCGGCTGCTCGGGTCGGCGGTCCGGGTGGCGGTCATGGCTGGGCCACGTCTGCGCCGGTGGGGTGGCCGGTCTGGCGTCCCGGTCCAGCCGGCGCCGCACCTCCTCGCGCCGCCGCAGCCGCTCCAGCGCGTCGTCGAGCTCGCCTCGCACCGCGCCTCCTCCCGCTCGTCCCGCCGACCTCGGCCCGGGGCCACGCCGACAATGCTCTGCTCACGCCGACAGTGCTGTGCTCACCTCGACCGGGCCCGGACCGCGCGGTCCAGGGCGATGTCGAGGAGGACCAGGATGGCGTCGCGGACGGACAACCGGTCCCGCGCGTCGAAGGCGAGGACGGGTACGCCGGCGTGCAGCGCGAGGGCCCAGCGGACCTCGTCGAGGTTGTGCGCCAGCCGCCCGTCGAACGCGTTCACCGCGACCGCGAACGGCAGGCTGGCCCGCTCGAAGTAGTCGATCGCCGGGAAGCAGTCGTCCAGTCGCGCGCTGTCCGCCACCACGAGCGCGCCGAGCGCGCCGCGGACCAGGTCGTCCCACATGAACCCGAAGCGGGCCTGCCCAGGCGCCCCGAAGAGGTACAGCTTGAGGCTGGCGTCGATGGTCACGCAGCCGAAGTCCATCGCCACCGTGGTGGTGGTCTTGCCCGGCACGTCACCGGGGTGGTCGACCCCCGCGCCGGCGGCGGTCATCTCCGCCTCGGTGGTCAGCGGGGTGATCTCGGAGATCGCCCCGACGGTCGTGGTCTTCCCCACGCCGAACCCACCCGCCACCACGATCTTCACGGGCACCGGCGGGCGGGCACGCCGGGAGCCTGGCTGGGCGAGGCCCGTGCCCGCCGCGGCGGCCCGGTCAGGAGAAGGCACGAAGTCCATCGATCACTCGCAGAATGGTGTCGGGGTCGAGGGGGGTGTCGACGTCCTGCAGGTGCACGTCAAGGTAGCCCGCTTCGCGCAGATCGCCTACCAGGATCTTGGTGACGCCCAGGTGCAGGCGCAGCCGTGCGGAGATCTCGGCGACGGACACCGGCTCCGCGCACAGCGCGACGATCTCCCGCTGCTCACGCGCCATGCCCGGGGCGCTGGCCGCCAGCGCGGCCGGGTCGTCGACGCTCGCGGTGACCTGGGTGTGCAGGTCGATGTCGCCGGCGCCGGTCACCCGTCCCGAGGTCAGCACGAACGGCCGCGGCGCCGCCACGACCGCCGGCGGGTCCGGGGTCGGGCCGCTCTCCGGCACCTCCACCGGCGAGCCGAGGTAGGGACGGATCCGCGGCGGGTTCACGACTGGACGGCGTTCTTCAGCTCGACGATCAGTGTGGGAGTGAGGGTGCTGCCGGCCCGGCTGGCGAAGAGCGTCATCTCGTACGCCACGGTGCCCAGGTTGGCGGACCGGTCGGCGATCACGCCGAGCACCGAACCGCTGCTGATCGACGTGATCAACAAATAGCCCTCCGCCATGTCGACGATCACGCGGTTCAACCCGCCGAGGGTGTACGTGCTCGCGGCGCCGCCGGCCAGGCTGGTCATGCCGGAGATCACCGCCGCCAGCCGTTCGGCGTTCGCCCGGTCCGTCACGGCCGACATGGCCATCAGCAGCCCGTCGGAGGACACGGCGATGGCCTCGCGTACGCCGGCCGTCGCCGACGTGAACGAGTCGAGCAGCCAGTTGAAGTTGTGCGCCTCCGGGCTGAGCCGCACGGCGGCCCGGCCCCGGTAGTCGTACCGCGGGGCGCTGTCGTGGAGGTAGGGACTCGTCATGGGCTTCCTTCTGCGCGCCGGTGGTGACTGCTGCTGACTTCGCCCAGCGCCCGGGACACGCCGGCCTCGAACTGCTCGACCAGGTCCCGCGCCTCGTCCGGGTCGGGGGCACCGCCGGATCCGGACGCGGGTGCGGGCCGGCTCCACTCGGGTCGGGCCTCGAGCGTGGCGCCGGGCTGGCGGCGGCTCAGGGGCGCGGCCGCCGGACGCGCCGGCGCGTAGACGGCGTACCCGGCCGGCACGCCAGGCGTCGCCCGTGCGGGCACCGCCGGCGTCGCC
>DASQDS010000790.1:0-1831 GCA_035634075.1 Pilimelia sp.
CGGCGCCGCGGTCGCGGAGGGTGTCCAGGCGTCCTGGTTGGCTCTCGCCGCCGGGGTCGCGGTGGCCCTCGTCGCGCAGGTGGCGGCGGGGCCGCTGTGCCGCGCACTGGCCGGTGGGCACGCCGAGGTCGCGGCCGGTGCCGCGGGCTGGCTGCGGATCGCCGCGCTCGGCGCCCCCGGCCTGCTGCTCAGCACGGCCGGGAACGGCTGGCTCCGCGGCGTGCAGGACACCCGCCGGCCGCTGGCGTACGCGCTCGGTGCCAACCTGCTCTCCGCGGTCCTCTGCCCCGTGCTGGTCTACCCCGCCGGCCTGGGCCTCGTCGGGTCGGCCGTCGCCAACGCCGCCGCGCAGACCATCGCGGGGGCACTGTTCGCCCGCGCGCTGGTCGCGGAGCGGGTGCCGCTGCGGCCGCGACCCGCGGTCCTGCGCCGGCAACTCGTCCTCGGCCGGGACCTGTTGCTGCGCGGGGCCGCCTTCCAGGCATGCTTCCTGTCCGCCGCCGCGGTGGCGGCCCGATTCGGCCCGGCCACCCTGGCGGCCCACCAGATCGCGCTCCAGTTGTGGTTCTTCTGCGCGCTGGCGCTGGACGCCGTCGCGATAGCCGCCCAGTCCCTCGTCGGCGCGGCGCTCGGCGCGGGCGACGCGGCGGGGGCGCGGGCGCTGGCGCGCCGGATCGCGCTGATCGGCGGAGCCTGCGGGCTGGCGTTCGCCGGCCTCATCGCCGCCGGCGCCCGGACGGTGCCGGGCTGGTTCAGCGACGACCCGCAGGTGGCCGCGGCGGCCCTGCTGGCCTGGCCGTGGTTCGCCGCGATGCAGCCGCTCGCCGGTGTGGTGTTCGCCCTGGACGGAGTGCTGATCGGCGCGGGCGACGCGCGGTTCCTGCGCGACGCCACGATCGTGGCGGCTGTCGGGGCGTTCCTGCCGGCCATCTGGGCGGCGTACGTCCTCGATCTCGGGCTCGGCGGCGTCTGGGCCGGCCTGACCCTGTTCGTCGTGGTGCGCCTGGTGGCCGCGCTGCTCCGGCTGCGCCAGGGCGGCTGGGCGGTGCCGGGCGCCAGTCGCTGACCCACCGGCGGGCCGTCCGGCGTCGGCGTCTGGGAGGCTGTGCGGCGTGGACGAGCAGCGTGACGGCCTCACGATCGTGGACAAGCCGGGCGGGATGACCTCGCACGACGTCGTCGCCCGGATGCGCCGGCTGGCGCGCACCCGCCGGGTCGGGCACGGCGGCACGCTCGACCCGATGGCGACCGGCGTGCTCGTGGTGGCCATCGGGCGCGCCACCCGCCTGTTGACCTACGTGATCGGCGCCCGGAAGAGCTACCGGGCGACGATCCGGCTGGGGCAGGCCACGGTGACCGACGACGCGGAGGGGGAGGTCACCGCCGCCGTGCCGGCCGGGCACGTCGCCGACGACGCGGTCGCGGCCGGGCTCACGGCGCTTACCGGCGACATCTCGCAGGTGCCCAGCGCGGTGAGCGCGATCAAGGTGAACGGTGTGCGGTCCTACCAGCGGGTCCGCGAGGGTGAGAGCCCGATCCTCGCGGCGCGCCCGGTGACCGTGTACGAGCTGCGCCAGCTTGCCGTGCGCCGGCCCGACCCGGCCGTGGTGGACGTGGACGTGGACGTGACCTGTTCGTCCGGCACGTACATCCGGGCCATCGCGCGGGACCTCGGGGCGGCGCTGGCGGTCGGTGGCCACCTCACCGCGCTGCGGCGCACCGCCGTCGGGGACTTCACCCTCGCCGCGGCCGCCACGCTGGCCGACCTCGAGGCGCGCACGCCCGACGTGGTGGGGCTGCCACTGGCCGACGCGGCCCGCCGCTGCCTGCC
>DASQDS010000791.1:0-3696 GCA_035634075.1 Pilimelia sp.
CCCGCCCGGCGACCCGCCCGCCCTGGTCGCCGGGGAGCTGCGCGGCGACCGGCGGTTCCGGCTGGCCGAGGACGGGCTCCGCCCCCCGGTGCACGTCCGGGCCGGCCCCTGGAGCTGGCCGGTCGAGCACGCCCGGTGCGCGGTGGACGCCGCGCACACGCCACCCGCGCGGGGGTGCGGGTGCGGCCTCTACGGCTGGTACCACCCCAGCTCCACCGGCCTGGGCACCGGCTGGGGCGACGTGACGGCGGTGGTCGCGGCCCGGGGCCGCATCGTCCTGGGCGACTCGGGCTTCCGGGCGGCCGCGGCGCGCGTCCAGGCCGTCACCCTCCCTCGCCGCGCCCGGCTCTCCCCGCGCCGTCGCCGCCGGTGCGAGCGGGTGCTGGCCCAGCGGTACCCGGGGGCGTCGGTCTACCGGTCGCGGCGGCGCATGCTGCAGGCGCACCCGCCCGAGGACCTGTCCGCGCTGGGGATCGTCGTCCGCCCGAGCCGGGCCCCGCGCTACCGGTGGACCGCCCTGCTCGTGTGGCTCACCGGCGTCCTGACGGTGTGCTCGGTGGCGGTGGTGCCGCACCCGGTGCTCCTGGGGATCCCTCCCGCCGGGTGGCTCGCCGCGCTGGCCGGCTTCGTCCTGTGGCAGGCGGCGCTGGTCTGGCTCGTGTGCCGGGCCTCGCCCCTGCCGGCGGGCACCGACCCGGGTCCGGCCGGTCAGGCGCCCCGGTAGGTACCCAGCGTCCAGAGGTTGCCGTCGGCGTCGCGGACGTCGAACTGGTGCGAGCCGTAGTCGGTGTCGTGCAGTTCGCGCAGCACCTCGACCCCGGCCATGCCGTGCAGGCGCTCCCAGGCGGTGTCGACGGTCGCCGGCTCGGCGGCGACGACGTAGACGCCCTGCGGGCCGAGGGCACCCCAGTCGCCGGGCTTGCCGCGGCTGCCGAACATCACGCCGCCGCCGTCGGGCCAGCGCGCCTCGGCGTGCTCGACGGTGCCGTCCTCCCCGCGGTGGCAGGCCGTGACGGTGAAGCCGAGCCCCTCGGTGAGGAAGCGGATCCCGGCGTCGGTGTCGGTGAAGCCGACGCTGGGCCAGACGGTGGGTGCGGGGGGAGTGGTCGTCGGATCGGTCATGCCGGAGAGGGTGGCCCCTCGTGGGGGGCGCTGTCTGGGACGAACGGGAGCTCCTCGCGCAGCCAGGTGCCCACGCTGCACCCGGCGAGGGCCTGCCACTCCCGGGCCAGGTGCGGCTGGTCGGCGTAGCCGCACCGGGCGGCGACCTCGGCCAGCGGCGGACGGCGCCGGTCGACCAGCAGCCGGCGGGTGGCCTCGAAGCGGGCGATCCGGGCCGCCTGCTTGGGCGTGATCCCCGTGGCGAGCCGGAACCGTTCGCTCAGGTGCCGCCGGCTCCACCCGACGTGCGCGGCGAGGTCCTCGATGCGGCAGCGGCCGGCGCTGCCGTGCACCACGCGCCAGGCCTCCCGCACCTCGGGCGGGACCGGGGCGACGCGGCCGGAGAGCCGGCCGACCAGCGCGGCGTCGAGCCGGGCGAAGCGCTGTGCCCAGCCGGGAGCCGCCGCCAGGTCGTCCACGAGCCGGACCGCCTCGGGGCCGATCACGTCGGCCAGGTCGACGGTGCGCTCGGCGAGCTCGGCGGCGGGCAGCCCGAGCAGGGCGCTCGCCGCCAGCGGGGTGAGCGCGTACTGCAGACCCTCCTGGGACCGGGTGGCGTCGATCAGGGCCGGGCGGGTGTGCAGGCCCCCGACGACGGTGTGGGCGGCCACGCCGTTCCCGGGTTGGCTGACCCGCAGCGGTGCGGCCAGCTCCACGACCAGCGTGAGGTGGCGGGAGGGCAGCCCGCGGTGCAGGCCGGTCGGCAGAGCCGGGGAGGAGTAGCCGTGCGCCGCCGCGACGAACGGGCGCAGCGGGGCTGGCACGGGGTGGCGCACGAACGACACGGGTCCTCCCGACGGCTCGGCGGCGGGTGGGGCCATCCTGCCGCCGTCGCGGGCCGGCCGGGCCGATCCGGGTGCGCCCGGCCCGCCCCCGCGGTCACGGGGCCGGGGGAGCCTGGGCGCCGATCCGGCTGCGGAGCGCCATGAGCAGAGCCGGCCACCCCAGTGCCAGGCCCGCCCCGAGCAGGGCCCCGGTGACGGTGTCGCTGAGCCAGTGCGCCCGCAGGTAGACGCGCGAGAGCGCCATGAGGCCGGCGAACGCCACCGCCCGCACCTCCCAGCGCCACCGGCTCGGCCCCGGCGGGGCGAGGACCAGCACCAGACCGACCGCGGTCACGGCACCGGCGATGGCGTGTCCGGACGGGAACGCCGCGGCCGAGGTCTCGATCAGGCTGCCCGGCGGGCGGTCCCGGCCGTAGGCCGCCTTGACCGGCCCGATCAACAGCTCGCTGGTGAGCACGGCCAGCGCGAAGGCGGCCAGCCGCAACCAGTGCCGCCGCCAGGCCAGCAGCGCCATCGCCGCCACCCGCAGCGGCCAGTTCACCGCGCCGCTGCCGAGCCAGGACAGCGCGATGGCGACCGCCGTCGTCGGGTCGTTGCGGACGTCGCCGGCGACGTCCCAGACCGCGGCGTCCACCGCCTGCACGGCCGGTCGCGTGCTCGGCAGGGCCACCAGCAGGCCGAGCACCACCGCGCCGGTGAGCAGGGTCCCGCTGACCAGCAGGGCGCGCCGCGAGTCCACGAGCATCAGGCGGGCCGCCCCAGCAGCAGTCGCACGCCCCCGGCGATCGCCAGCCCCAGACCCGCGCCGCCCACGACGTCGAGGGGCAGGTGGGCGCCGACGTGCACGCGGGCGAGACACACGGTGAGGGCCAGGGCGGCGCACACGAGCCGGCCGCGGGTGCCCAGCCACGGCCAGGCCACCGCCACCAGCGTGACCGCGACCGCGGCGTGCCCGGAGACGAAGCCGCGGCCGTGCGCCTCGGCGCCGCGGACGACCACGTCGGCGAGCAACCCGTCGGGCCGCCCCCGGACGACGAGGTCCTTGACCACCTTCGCCGACAGGTAGGTGCCGACGCCGGCCAGGAGGACAGCGGCGGCCAACCGCCACCGGTGCAGTACGGCGGCCAGCACCGCGGCGGCCGGTACCACCAGCAGGTTGCCCAGCTGCATGAGCGGCCAGACCACCCAGAACGGCAGCACGGTCTCGTCGTTGACCACCCGGAAGACCGCGGTCTCGGCGGCGCCCACCCGGGCGCGGTCGACCGGGAGGGCCGCCAGCACCAGCAGCACCGCGCCGGCGGCGAGCAGCGCTCCGTCCGCCCAGCTCCGCAGCACGTCGGATGGCGTGGGCACCGGCGGCGCCGTCACACCGTCTCCGGGACCAGCTCCGTGCGCGGCGCGGAGTTCGCCGGGCGTCGCCACGACCTGTTCCGCCGCCAGAACGCGTAGGTGACCAGGCCGAGCGGGATGGGCAGGACGTAGGTCAGGGCGCGGTAGACCAGGACCGCTGCGGCGACCGAGGCCCGGGCGCCACCGGCTGCGGACAACCCGGTGATCAGGGCCAGCTCGACCACACCGAGCCCGCCCGGGGTGAACGGGACGGCGGTCAGCAACCGGGCGAAGGCGAACACGGCCAGCGCCTCGGTCCAGCCGACCTCGCTGTCGCTCACCCCGGCGAACCGCAGCGCGAGCAGCAGGACGAGGAACAGCGAGAGGTGGCTGACGAGGGTGGCCACCGTGATCCAGTGCC
>DASQDS010000792.1:0-8479 GCA_035634075.1 Pilimelia sp.
GCCGGCGGCGCTGCGCCTCCGCGCAACCTCGGTACCGGTTCGGCCAAGTTCGTTGACACGCACCAGGCGCAACACCAGGCTCACCGTGGACGTCATGCACAACGACGGGAGACGTGATGAGGACTGCGCGGGTGGCGGGCGCCGTCGTGCTTACCCTGGTCGGTGCGCTGGCCCTGGCCGGACCGGCCACGGCTGCGCCCCCGGGGGCCGGCGGCAACCAGGATCAACTTGAGGTGTACGTCGGCGAGGTGACGCCCCAGCAGCTGGACGAGCTGCGCGAGTTCGGGCTCGATCACCACGACTCCGACCTGGACACGCAGAAGTCCGGCAAGGTCAAAGTGGAGACCGTGCTGAGCGAACGGCAGGCGGCGCGGCTGGCCTCCAAGGGCATCAAGCTCGGCGTGAAGAAGATCAAGGGCAAGACGTCCCAGCAGCTGCTGCGCGCTCAGGCGGCCGCCGGCTGGGACGCGTTCCGGTCGTACAGCGAGCCCGGCGGCATCCGCGACGAGCTGGTCGCCACGGCGGCCCGCTTCCCGAAGCTCGCCAAGCTGGTCACCATCGGCCGCTCGGTGCAGGGCAAGCCGATCCTGGCGGTCAAGGTCACCAAGAACGCCCGATCCGTGCCGGACGGCCGGCGCCCCGCGACGGTCTACGCCTCCGCCCAGCACGCGCGGGAGTGGATCACGCCGGAGATGACCCGTCGGCTGCTGCACCACGTCCTGGACAACTACGCCACCAGCCCGCAGATCGCCAAGGTCGTGGACAGCACCGAGCTGTGGTTCGTCCCGGTGGCCAACCCGGACGGCTACGACCACACGTTCACGCCGGGCAACCGGCTGTGGCGCAAGAACCTGCGGGACAACAACAACGACGGGCAGATCAGCGCGGCGGAGGACGGCGTCGACCTCAACCGCAACTTCGCCTACAAGTGGGGCTACGACAACGAGGGCTCGTCGCCGGAGCCGTCCAGCGACACCTACCGGGGCCCGGCGCCCAACTCGGAACCCGAGACCAGGGCGCTGGACAACTTCTTCCGGCGGATCACCCCCGAGTTCTTCGTCAACTACCACTCCGCCGCGGAGCTGCTGCTCTACGGCATCGGCTGGCAGGTCAGCACCCCGAGCCCGGACGACGTCATCTACGAGGCGATGGTCGGCGACGACGCCAACCCGGCGGTGCCCGGCTACGACCCGGACATCTCCGCGGAGCTCTACACCACCAACGGCGACACCGACACGCACATGACGGTCCGGTACGGCACCCTTGGCTTCACGCCGGAGATGTCGACCTGCACGGCGGCGTCGAACTCGGTCCCCGACGACGAGTGGCTGGCGGAGGACTGCGTCAGCGACTTCATCTTCCCGGACGACGAGGAGCTGATCCAGGCGGAGTTCGAGAGGAACATCCCGTTCGCCCTGGCGGTGGCGCGGTCGGCGCCGGACCCGGCCAACCCGGTCTCGGTGGTCGGCCGCAGCACTCCGGACTTCGTCGTGGACGATTTCGACATCTCCTACGGCCGCAACCAGGAGGTCGCCGCGACCACCCGGCGGACGCTGCGCGGCGTCAAGCTCCAGTACCGGATCAACGGCGGGCGCCAGCGGACGGCCGGCGTGCGGGAGTGGCAGGGCGGTGAGCGGTACGGCAACACGCACGACGACTACTACGCCGAGCTGCGCGGCCGGGTCACCGGGGCACGGCCGGGCGACTCCGTCGAGGTCTGGTTCACCGGCGTCAAGCCAGGCGCCGGGCCGGTGGCCAGCAGCCACTTCACCTACCGGGTGCACACCGACATCGGCGGCAAGGTGCTCGTCCTGGCGGCCGAGGACTACACCGGGATCAGCCCCGTCCAGACCGCGACGGCGCCGCAGTACGTCGACGAACACGTCGCCGCGCTGACGGCCGCCGGCTACACCAGCGACGTCTACGACGTCGACGCCCGCGGGCGCCGGGCCCCGCACCACCTCGGCGTGCTGTCGCACTACAAGGCCGTCGTGTGGGAGACCGGCGACGACATCATCCCGCGCAACCAGGGCCAGGTCGGCGGGACGGCGGCCAGGTCCGCGCTGGAGACCGAGCTGGCGGTACGCGACTACCTCAACGAGGGCGGGAAGCTGCTCCTCGGCGGCAAGTACGCGCTGTACGCACAGTCGGTCAACGGCGGCTACTACTACAACCCGTTCGCGCCGCCGGAGTGCACCACCCCCGGCGACTACCCGTGCCTGCCGCTGCTCAACGACTTCATGCAGTACTACCTGGGCGCGTACATCTACGCCGACGGGGTGGGCTCCGCCCCGGACGGCACGCCGTACCCACTGGTCGGCACCGGCGGGACGTTCACCGGGTTCACCGGGACGCTGAACGCGCCGGGCTCGGCGGGCAACCAGGACCACACCGCCTCGTTCGTGCCGACCTCCAGCATCCTGCCGCAGTCGCAGTTCCCGTGGTTCGGCCCGACGTCGGTCCCGGTCGGCTGGGACCGGCCGGGGGCGGCCCCGTTCGACCCGTACGACGGCGACTGGTACCTCTACAGCGGCCGCGCGGACGAGGCGTACAAGCGGCTCAGCCGCACTGTCGACCTGGCCTCGGCCACGTCGGGGCAGTTGCAGTTCTTCGCCTCGTTCGACGTCGAGACCGACTGGGACTTCCTCATCGTGGAGGCCCGTGAGGTGGGCACCGACAACTGGACCACCCTGCCGGAGGCGGGCGGTCGCACCGTGACCGAGACGGGCGAGAGCTGCGCCTCGGGCTGGAACACGCTGCATCCGTTCATCGACCACTACCAGGGCCCGAACTGCGAGCCGACCGGCAGCACCGGGTCGTGGAACGCGCTCACCGGCGCCTCGGGCGGGTGGCAGGAGTACAGCTACGACCTCTCGGCCTACGCGGGCCGGCAGGTGGAGCTGGCGATCTCCTACGTCTCCGACTGGGGTACGCAGGGCCTCGGGGTCTTCCTCGACGACGTGCGGCTGTCCACCAACGCCGGGCCGCTGGCGGCGACCTCGTTCGAGGCGGATCTCGGCGGCTGGGCTGTCGCCGGTCCGCCGGCGGGCACGCTGGTCAACGTCAACGACTGGTCGCGTAGCCAGCTGGCGTTCACCGAGGGCGCGGTTGTGACCACCCGGGACACCGTCTACACCGGATTCGGCCTGGAAGGGCTGGCCCCGGCGGTGCGGGACGACCTGGTCCGGCGGGCGATGCGGCACCTGCTCGGCCGGCCGTAGGCGGTAGCCGGCATCTCCGTCAACGCGCGCGTCAACGCGTGCGACCGGGCGGGCGGGGCGATGGCCCCGCCCGCCCGCGGCGTTCCCCCCTTCGGGCGCCGGGGCCGCCCGGGTCGGCCCTTGTGTGCCGCGAAGCAACCGTGCCAGGCTGTCCCGGCTTGATCTGGCTCGAAACACGGGGGATAGGGAGCCATTTGGATGGATCTGCGCATTTCTGTCCTGGGACCGGTCGAGGTCACCGTCGAGGGCTGCCCGAGGCCACTGCCCCACGGTGGCGCCCGCGTCATCTTCGCCCTCCTGGCGCTGAACAAGCCCCACGTCGTCGGCGTGGCCCACTTCGTCGAGGCGCTCTGGGAGGAGCACCCGCCGCCGTCGGCGGCGACGCGCATCCAGAGCCACGTGTCCGCCATCCGCCGCACCCTCGGCTGCCGGTCCGTGGCGCATCCCCACCCGGGCTGCCCCGTGGAGACCGGCCCGCGCGGTTACCGGCTGGTGGCGGGCGCCTCCGACCTCGACCGGTTCCGGACGGCGGTGGTCGCCGCCCGTGCGCTGCGCGCCGCCCACGCCACGCCGGCGACCAGGCTGAACGCCCTGGCCGGCGCGCGGGCACTGTGGACCGGCGAGCCCTGCGTCGACGTGGGGTCGGTGGCCGTCCGCAACGCGGCGGCGCCGCTCGTCGACGACTACCTCGACGTGGTCGAGGAGTGGGCCGAGCTGAGCATCCGGCTCGGCTCGTACCACGAGGTCGTCGCGGCGCTGCGCGGGCTGGTGGCGCGGTATCCGGCCCGGGAACACCTGTGCGGGAGCCTGATGGCGGCGCTGGCGGCGTCGGGGCGGGTGGCCGAGGCCCTCGCGACGTACCGGGCCAGTCGCGCCCGGCTGACCGCCGACCTGGGCATCGAGCCGTCCGAACGACTGCAGCGGTTGCACAACGACCTGCTCAACGGCGTGATCCGGCCGTTGCCGACAGTACAGTTGGCGTACTGATGAGGGGGACAATGTCAGCGGACCTTAGGCCGGCGCACTCCGGGGCGATGGGTGGGGGCCGCGGCGCGGCGGTCGCGGTCACCGCGCTGGCCAAGCGCTTCGTCGCCGGGGGCAGCCAGATCACGGCGGTGGACGGCCTGACGATCTCGTTCGAGCCGGGCAGCATGGTGGCCGTCACCGGGGCGAGCGGGTCGGGCAAGTCCACCCTGCTGCACCTGGTGGGCGCGATCGAGCGGGCCGATTCCGGCTCGATCGACGTCGACGGCGTGCAGGTCACCGAGCTGCGCGGCAAGGCGCTGGCGGCGTACCGCCGGACGGTGGGTTTCGTGTTCCAACGGTTCCACCTGCTGCCCGCGCTGACGGCGCTGGACAATGTGGTGGCGGCCGTGCTGCCGTACAAGACGGACTTCGACAAGCGGGCCCGCGCGCGGGAGATGCTCGCCGCCGTGGGCCTGGCGGGGCGGGAGTCCTCCCTGCCCGGGCAGCTGTCCGGCGGGCAGCAGCAGCGGGTGGCGATCGCCCGGGCCCTGATGGGCCGGCCCCGGCTGCTGCTGGCGGACGAACCGACCGGCGCCCTGGATTCCCGGACCGGCGCGGAGGTGCTGGAGCTGCTGTTGCGGCTGAACGCCGACCACGGGCTCACGATGCTGATCGCCACCCATGAGCGGCACGTGGCGGACCGCTGCCAGCGGATGATCCGGGTGGCCGACGGCCGGCTGGTCGAGGACGTGGTCCGTCGGGCCGACGCCGCACATAGCGCGCCCATAGCGCAGGCGTAGCGGGCCCTGTGATGGTGCACGGGACACGTCCACTCACGACAGGAGGCCTACGTGAAGAACGTTACCCGGATGCTCGGTGCGCTGGCGGAGCGGCTCGCGCCCACGGTCGACGCCCGCGCGACGTGCGGCAGCTGGCTCTCGTCCTCGGGCTGCCCGTGCCGCAGCGGACGGCGCAGCCTGAAGGTGTGCTACTCCTGCTCCGACGGCAGCAGCGGCTGCGGTGGCTGCAGCACCAGCAACGGCACCATCAGCTGCTGACAGCCGCGGAAGCGGACGGGCGCCGGCCCGCGCGTCGCACCTTGGCGCGCACCGGCGCCCTGCCCGTGTCCGCCCTGCCCGTGTCCCAGCCCACTCCCCTGACGCCGGTTCCCGGCCGGCCCTAGCGAGGTCACCGTGTTGTCGATGGTGCTGGCCCAGGTGCGATTCCGGGCCCGCCGGTCCGCGGCGCTCTTCGTCGCGGTGTTGCTGGCCACCCTGGGGTTCACCGTCCTCAGCGGCAGCACGGAGACCGCCCGGTTGCAGGTGCTCGGGGCGGTGGACGAGGGGTTCCGGCCGACGTACGACATCCTGGTGCGCCCGGCCGGCTCCCGCAGCGGGCTGGAGTCGTCGAAGGGCCTGGTGATGCCCGGCTTCCTGGCCGGCACGTACGGCGGGATCACCGAGGACGCGTGGCGGCGGATCGCCGCGGTGCCGGACGTCGAGGTCGCCGCCCCGCTGGCGATGGTGGGCAACGTCCCGGTGCACGTCCACCTGCCGTTCGACGTGACCGACTCCGTGGACCCGGCCGCCGAGTCGCAGCTGCTGCGGCTGTACCGGTCGTGGCGCTACGACCGTGGGCTGTCCCGGTCGGCGGACCGCAAGCTACCGGTCTACGTGTACGTCACCCGCCACCGGCTGCTCCGGGTGGCCCGCTACACCGGCGACGTGACCGGGCCGGGCACCGTGACGTACGAGGACGGGTCGTCGGTGACGTTCGCCGAGCTGTTCCGCCGGTGCGGCAACCCGTACGGCGACGGGTCGACGATCGAGCTGGTGAACTTCGCCCCGCCGTGGGAGGTGCGGTCCGACGGCACGCGCCGGCCGCTCTGCCTGATGAAGGGCAGCACGCTGCGCTCGTACCAGCGCCTCCCGGACGGCCGGTACCGCGCGGCGGACCCGGTGGCGTCCCTGCAGGCGGCGGACCGGCCGCGGTTCGACGAACCCGCCCGGCGGTTGTCGGTCCCCGTCGTGGCGAGCACGACCCTGTCCACGGCCGGCATCGACCCCGCCGCGGAGGCGCGCCTGCTGGGCCTGGACGCCGCCATGGTCTCGGGCCGCCGCCTCTCCCCCGGCGACACCGCGCAGCGGCTGGAGCGGCCGGATCCCACCGGCGGGTCCGTGGCGGTCGTCCCCACGATCATCAGCACCCGGCCCGGCTTCGACCAGCAGCTGGTCACGCCCGTGGAGGTGCTCCCCGAGGCGGTGGCGCGCGACCTGGCCGGCAGCACCGCCGACGAGATGGCCGACGCGGTCGAGGCCGCGCCGACGACGGCGGGGCCCGAGCCGCCCCCGGCGGACCTGGCGACGGCCTTTCCCGCCAGGGTCGGCCAGGACACGTTCATCCTCTTCCGCGAGGAGGCCGGCCTGCCGTCGTACGCGGTGTCCCCGGACGGCGGCCTGCGGCCACGGAAGGCGGACGCCGGTGAGCGGGACACGTTCAGCCCCGTGACCGACGTGCCGTTCCGGGACGTCCGGTCGGTCACCCGCGGGGTGGAGGCCCGGGTGGTGGGCCAGTTCGACCCGGACCGGCTGCCCGCGGCAGCCGGGCTTCGCCGGCTGGGCGTGGACGCCTACCTGCCGGTGCGGGTGGACGGCGCGGATCCGCGCAGCGCGCGCCTGCTGGGCGGGCGGCAGCTGCAGCGGTCGTCGGACCCGGCCGGTTACGTCGGCGCGCCGCCCGTGCTCCTGGTCAACCTGCGGTCCCTGCCGGTGATCTACAACACCGACCCCGACTTCGTCACCGGCGTGGGCGCCACGAACCTCGACGACGTGGCCCGGGCGGCGGCGCCGATCAGCGCCGTCCGCGTCCGGGTCGGCGGCGTCGAGCGGTTCGACGAGGCGGCCCGGGAACGGGTGCGGCTCGTCGCCGAGCGGATCGCGGTGGCCACCGGCCTCGAGGTGGACATCATGACCGGGTCCTCGCCAGCGGCGCAGGCGGTCACTCTGGCGGCGGGCGCGCACGGTCGGCCGGAGCTGCGGCTCACCGAGTGGTGGTCCAAGAAGGGCGTCGCGGCAGCGATCATCACGGCGGTCGACCGCAAGAGCCTCGTCCTGTTCGTCCTGGTGCTGCTCGTGTGCGGCCTGTTCCTGGGCAACGCCACATGGGCCGCGGTGCGGTCCCGGGAACGCGAGCTCGCCGTGCTCGCGTGCGTGGGCTGGCCGGCCCGCAGGCTGGCGACGCTGGTGCTGGCCGAGGTGGCGGTGATCGGCCTGGTCGCCGGCGGCGTCGCCGCGGCCGTGGCCCTGCCGGTGGGCGCCCTGGTCGGGGTGCGCGTGTCCGCCTGGCAGGCGCTGGTCGCGGTGCCGGCGGCGCTGGCCCTGTCGTTGATCGCCGCGTGGTTCCCGGCGTGGCGGGCGGGCCGGGCGAGCCCCATCTCCGTGGTCCGCTCCGGCGGCGCCAGCGCGGTGGCCACCGGCAGCGGGCCGCGCACGGTGCTCGGGCTGGCGCTGCGCAACCTGCGCCGGGTGCCCGGGCGCACGGCGGTCGGCGCGGCGGCGCTGGGGGTGGCCGTGTGCGCCCTCACGCTGCTGGCGGCGGTGCTGTGGAGCTTCCAGGGCACGGCGGTCGGCACGGTGCTCGGCACGGCGGTGTCGGTGTCCGTGCGTGGCGTGGACCTGGTGGCGGTGGCGGCGATGGTGGTGTTCGGCCTCGTCGCGGTCGCCGACGTGCAGTACCTCAACGTGCGCGAGCGGGCCGCCGAATTCGCGGTGCTGCGCTCGCTGGGCTGGCCCGAGGCGGTGCTCGCGCGCCTGGTGGTGGCCGAGGGCGTGGCGGTGGGCGTGCTCGGCGCGGTGCTCGGGGCCGGCACGGGGCTGCTGGCCGCGGTGCTGTTGACCGGGCAGACGCCGGCCGGCTTGTACCCGGTCGTCGCCGGCGTGGCCGCGGCGGGCGTCCTGCTGGCCGCCGTGGCGGCGGCGATACCCGCCGCCGGCCTGCGCCGGGCGAACCTCGCCGTGCTGCTTTCCGACGAATAGCCGCCACCACACCGGACGGGGGATGCTCATGGCTTATCTGGCGATCGCTCTGCGCGTACTGCTGAGCGCGGTGTTCGCCGCCGCGGCGGTCGGCAAGGCGCGCGACCGCGCCGCAGTCACCGGCCTCGCCGGCTCGCTGTCGGAGCTGGGCCTGCCGCGGCCGGCGGCCGGCCCGGCGGCGGTCGGGATCATCGTGGCCGAGGCGGCCGTCGTCGTTCTGCTGTGGTGGCCGGGCGCGGCCCTCGTCGGCGCGGTGGC
>DASQDS010000793.1:0-3245 GCA_035634075.1 Pilimelia sp.
GGCCGCCCTGCACGGCCACCTCGACGCCGGTCGCCGCGTCGGTGGACAGGCCGAGGTTGGCGGCGAGCAGGTTGCCGGTGCCCGCCGGCAGCACCGCGAGCGCGACGTCGGTGCCGGCGAGAGCGGTGACGCAGGCCATCACCGTGCCGTCCCCACCGCTGACGAAGACCACCTCGGCGCCGCGCTCGACGGCCTCGGCGGCCTGGCCGCGCCCGGAATCCTCGGGGGTCGTCTCCAACCACATCGGCTCCGGCCAGCCGGCACCGGAGAGGCCGGCGCTGATGGTGCGGCGCAGCAGGTCCATGTCGGGGACCTTGATGGGGTTCACCACGACAGCCGATCTGGGGCCGCCGGCGTCCATACGCTCGTTCACGATCGACAGTGTGCAGCAGACCGGGGTTCAGAGCGAGCCCGACCCGGGTGGGCGCCGCGCGGCTGGGTATACAACGGCTGGTCTGAGAGGAATCACCATGACTGCTCTTACCTATCCCGAGGCGGGCGCCACCCGCGACGGGCCGTTGCCGGCCGGCTACTCCTACGTGCGTTACCGCACCTACCTGGGGCGCGGCACGTTCATCCGGGCGGGTGACGCCGTGCTGAGCTTCCGCATGCACCGGGCCACCGGCGCCCGGGTCACGGCCGCCGCGCCGCGGGCCGCGCCCGGCGTGCGGCTCTCGGTCGGGCTGGGCCTCGGCCCGCTGCGGATCACCGCGCCCTGCGAGGTGGTCTGGGTGGTGCGGGAGGAGGACCGGGTCGGTTTCGCGTACGGCACGCTGCCCGGGCACCCCGCGCGGGGCGAGGAGTCCTTCGTCGTGCGACGCGGCGCCGACGGGCGCGTCCGCTTCGCCGTCACCGCCTTCAGCGTGCCCGCCCTCTGGTACACCCGGGCCGGCGGGCCCGCCGTGGTGCTCTTCCAGCACGCGTACGCCCGCCTTCTGGGCGCCCGCCTCCGCGCCCTGTGCGCGGCCGGAACCCGCTGAATCACCAGCCGCGGTTCGCCCCGGTCAGGGCCCGGGTCAGCCGGTGCAGCTCCGCCGGGGTCCCGATGCCGGCCCGGTGCGCGGCGTCCTGCGCGTAGTGGCGGATCGCCGCGGCGAGGAACACCGGACTGACCCACAACCACGTCAGCGGTACGTGCAGCGGCGGCGTCGCCGGGCGGCCGGTGCGCAGGACCAGCTCGCGACACCGCCGGCCGGGCACCGGCACGTGGGCGGCGGCGAGGTCGTCCCAGGTGACGGTCTCGGCCGGCCGCCCGGGGGACAGCGGCCGCACCAGCAGCCCGGCCGGCGTCAGCAGCACCCGGGGCCCCCGCCGCAGCGCCCAGGCGGCGAGCCCGGCCAGGGGGAGGACCAGGAGGACCGCGGTGCCGCCCGCGTCGGCTGCGAGGGCCAGGCCGGTCGCGGTGCGGTCCAGCGGGACCATCCCGGCCGCGAGCACCAGGTAGGCCACGACGGCGGCGGCCAACCACGGCGAGGTGGGGACGGCGAACGCCGGGCCGCCGGTGCCCGTCGCGAGCAGGAAGGTCCGCGGCAGGCGCCGGTGCCGGCGCACGTGCGCCGCGAACAGGGCCAGCGGACCGGCGGCCGCGATCATGGTGGCGACGAGGAGGAAGGCGACGCCGTACGCGGCGGGCAGCCGCCAGGCGAACGGCGACAGCCACAGCTCCACGACGATCCGCAGGCCGAACGCCGCGACGCCGAGGGCGAGCGCGTTCAGCCGGAACTCGAGCAGCCGCCGGCGCAGCGCGGCCGCCGTGGTGATCGCCGGCGGCGGGGCGAAGGGCACGGCCGGGCGGGGGGCGATCGCGTCCCGCCAGAGATCGCGGGCCTGCGAGACCAGGTCCGTGGGGCGGTGCCGGGCGCGCGCGGATCCTTCGTGCCGGCCGGCGGCCGTGCGGTGGCGCGGGGTCGCCTCGCCGGGATGACGGTGGGTGGGGCGACTCACGGTGTGGTGGGCCTGGTCAGGCCGGTGTCGGGTGCGGACGTGGCGGGGGTGGGCTGCACCGGCGCAGGTTAAGCCGTGGGAGCGCACCCACGCTACGACCTTCCGGGGGCCGCTCGCGGCGAAGGTCCCGCGCCCGCCGGGCGGGCGTCAGAGCAGCGTGAGCTGAACCGGCGGCTGGTCGCCCGCTCCGTCGGCCCCGCCCGGCCCGGCGGCGGACCCGCCCTCGCCCGGCCCGGCGGCGGACCGGGCCTCGCCGGGATCCGCCCGGTGCAGGCCGTGCCGGCGGGCCGCCTGCCGGACGCGGGCGGCCACCTCCCGCTGGTACGGCTCCGGCAGGTACGAGCCCCGGCCGTACAGCTCCCGATACCGCGGCAGCAGGGCGGGGTGGGTGCGGGCCAGCCAGGCGGCGTACCACTCCCGGGCGCCGGGGCGCAGGTGCAGCGCCAGGGGTGTCACGCTGGCGGCCCCCGCGGCGGCGATCGCCGCCACCGTGGCGTCGATCGACTCGTCGGTGTCGGTGAGGCCGGGCAGGACGGGCGCCATCAGCACCGCGACGGCGAACCCGGCGTCGGCGAGCGTCCGCACGGCGGCCAGCCGCCGGTGCGGGCTGGGCGTGCCGGGCTCCACCGCCCGCCAGGTCGCCTCGTCGACGAAGCCGACGGACACGGCCAGGCCGACGCGGGTCACCTCGGCGGCCTGGCGGAGCAGGTCGAGGTCGCGCAGGATCAGCGTGCCCTTGGTCAGGATCGAGAAAGGGTTGGCGACGTCGCGCAGGGCGCCGAGGACGCCGCGCATCAGCCGGTACTTGCCCTCGGCCCGCTGGTAACAGTCCACGTTCGTACCCATGGCGATCTCTTGCCCGCGCCACCGCGGGGCGGTCAGCTCCCGCCGCAGCAGCTCCGGGGCGTTGACCTTGACGATCACCTTGGTGTCGAAGTCGGCGCCCGCGTCGAGGTCGAGGTAGGTGTGCGTCCGGCGCGCGAAGCAGTAGACGCACGCATGGGTGCAGCCCCGGTACGGGTTCACCGTCCACTCGAACGGCACCCGGCTGGTGCCCGGCACCCGGTTGATGATCGATTTCGCCTGGACCTCGTAGAACGTCATGCCGGCGAAGCCCGGCGTGTCGAACGTGCGCGCGACGGTGTGGGGCAGCGCGAGCGGCAGGGGTGGAGCCGCTCGCGCTGCCGGTGGCGCCGGGTCGCGCTGGCCGTCGTGGGAGTCGGCCGTCAGGTGCTCCCAGCGCATGAGGTTATTCGAACACGCGTACGACGCGCTGTCCAGTGCGGCGCGCCCGCGGGCGG
>DASQDS010000794.1:0-72028 GCA_035634075.1 Pilimelia sp.
CCGTGCTCGACGACACGGCGAAGGCCGACTACCGGCGCCGGCTGCGCGAGCTCGACGACGAGCTCGACCGGGCGGTCGAGCGCAACGACGACCGCCGGGCCGCCGAGTACGACCGGGAGCGCGCGGCGCTGCTGGCCGAGCTGCGCGCCGCCGCCGGGCTGGCGGGCCGCACCCGGCGCCTCGGCGACGAGGCGGAACGGGCCCGCAAGACCGTCACCGCCCGGATCCGGGATTCGCTGCGCCGGCTCGACCAGGTCCACCCGGAGGTCGCCGGCCACCTGCGGGCCGCCGTCGCCACCGGCACGACCTGTCGGTACCAGCCGGAACAGCCGGTGTCCTGGCGGCTGTAGCCGGGTCGGGTCAGGCCGACCCAGTGTGTCGGGCCCGACCCGGCCACCGCCGTCACTTCCGGTTGTACAGCCGCATCGTCAGCGTGCCGAAGATTGCGGTGATCACCACACTGGCCACCAGCACCCAGGTGATCTCGGCCGCGTCCCCGGCGCCGGCCATCAGCGACCGCACCGCGGCCACCAGATGGGTGATCGGGTTCACCGACACGAAGGCCTGCAGCCAGCCGGGCATGGTGTCCGGGGTGACGAAGACGTTGCTGAGGAACGTCAGGGGAAACAACACGAGCATGCTGACCCCCATGACCGACTTCTCCGACCGCAGCAGCAGCCCGAACATGGTCCAGACCCAGGAGAAGGCGAACGAGAACACCACCAGCAGCGCCACCCCGGCCACCACGCCGACCGGCCCGCCCGCCGGGCGGAAGCCCAGCACGAGGCCGACCAGCAGGATCGTGGTGGCGGCCAGCACGTACCGCAGGACGTCGCCGAAGATCGCACCGACCAGCGCGGACGGCCGCCAGATCGGCAGGGTCCGGAACCTGTCGAAGACCCCCTTCTCGATATCGGTGTTCACGCCGACGCCGGTGTACATGGTGATCATGACGACGCTGGTCACCATGATGCCGGGCAGGAGGAACTGCAGGTATTCCCGCGGTGACTCGGCCAACGCCCCGCCGAACAGGTACGTGAACATCAGCACCATGATGATCGGAAACGCGGTGACGTCGAACAGCTGCTCCGGGACGTGCTTGATCTTCAGCATCGCGCGCCAGCCGAACGTGGCCGAGGTGGACAGTGCACCCGGACGCGGGGGCCGCTGCCCGGGGGCGAGGACCGCCCCCAGGGTCTCGGCCGTCGGGGTGTAGGCGGCAGCCGGCGCGGTGTCGGTTTCGGTCGTCGTGACGGCGCTCATGCGGCGTGCTCCCTGTCGGCGTTGTGGCGGCCGTTCCCGGTGCCGTGACCGGTCGCGGGCCGATCGGTGATGGCCAGGAAGACCTCATCGAGGCTGGGCTGGCCCAACGAGAAGTCGTCGACGACGACGCCGGCGCCGGCGAGCTCGGCGAGCGCGCGGGAGGCCTGCTCGGCCGCGCGGGACTCGTCGCCCGCCGCGGCCACGCGGGCGGTCAGCGCGACCGGGTCGGCGTCCAGTTGCACCGGCGCCGCGAAGATGCCGGCCAGGATCCGTTCGGCCCGGCCACGTTGGCCGGCGTCGCGCAACCGGACGTGCACCGTTCCCGCGCCGACCGAGGACTTGAGCTCCCCCGGGGTGCCCTCCGCGATCACCCTGCCGTGGTCGATCACGGCGATCCGGCCGGCCAGCCGGTCCGCCTCGTCGAGGTACTGCGTCGTCAACAGCACCGTGGTGCCGTGCGCCACCACGATCCGGATGATGTCCCACACCTGGTTGCGGCTGCGCGGGTCGAGCCCCGTGGTCGGCTCGTCGAGGAAGAGCAGATCCGGGGTGTTCAGGATGCTCGCCGCGATGTCCAGCCGGCGGCGCATGCCGCCTGAATACTTTTTCACCTGGCGTCCGGCGGCGTCCGTGAGGCCGAACGCGTCGAGCAGCTGCCCGGCCCGCGTCCGGGCCGCCGCCTTGCTGTGGCCCAGCAGGCGACCGAGCAGCACCAGATTCTCGACCCCGGTCAGGTCCTCGTCGACGGAGGCGTACTGCCCGGTGAGGCTCACCCGGCTGCGGACGGCGTCCGGCTCGCGGAGCACATCGTGGCCGAACACCTCGGCCCGGCCGCCGTCGGGCCGCAGCAGCGTGGCCAGGATCCGCACCGCCGTGGTCTTTCCGGCGCCGTTGGGCCCCAACAACCCGTACACCGCGCCGCGCGGAATGGCCAGGTTGACGCCGTCGACCGCGCGCGTCGCCCCGAAGGCCTTCACCAGCCCGGTCGTCTCGATCGCCAGTTCCGTCATCGGCCCACCCAATGTCCGTATCGCACTGTCTTCTCCCTCGCGCTTCGGCTTCACCTTGGAAGCGCGAGGAGCGGGCTGGCCGCCGCTAGATCCGATCTAGCGGGCGACTGCCGAGCCCCGGCCACCCGCCCCGCTCGAGTGCCGGACCCGGGCGCCGGCCTAACCGAGCTTGGCGACGGTGAGCAGCACGGCGGCGTCTTCGATGGCTTCCAGGGTGTGCCGGGCGTCCGGCACCACGAGCAGGTCACCGGATGCGCCGTCGCTGGACGTGTCGGAGGTGGCGAGCCGGACCCGTCCGTGCAGGACCTGGACGGTGGCCTCGCCGGGGTTCTCGTGCTCGTCGAGGGCTGCACCGGCGCGCAGGGCGATGAGCGTCTGCCGCAGGGTGTGCGTGTGTCCGCCGACCACGGTCTGGGCGCTGCGGCCGCTGGACGCGCCCCGCGCGGTTTGGAGGTGCTGGGCTGCGAGAGCGGACAAGGGCGACTTCTGCATGGTGTTCTCTTTCAGCTGGCGGTCGGGCGGCGGGCGAGGCCGCTCATCTTGACGGCGGTGTAGACGGCGGCCGCGAGGGCGACGTCGGACAGCAGCATGAGGCCGATGGCGTAGGAGCTTTCGACGCCGTACACCCAGCCCATGATCAATGGGGGCACGAAACCGCCGAGGCCACCGGCAGCCCCGACGACGCCGGTGACCGTGCCGACCTTGTCGGCAGGTGCGACCTTGCCGACGAGGGCGAACACGGCTCCGCTGGCGGCGCCCAGCAGGGCCGCCATCCCGAGGAACGCGACGGTGGCAACGGGCATGAGGGGTGGCTGGAACGCCTGCACGACGGCGAAGACCGCGGTGCCGGTGAAGCACCAGACCAGCACGGGCACCGGGTGGAACCGGTCGGACAGCCAGCCGCCGGTGGGCCGGGCGATGACCGCCAGGACGACGAAGCCCGCGGTGCGCAGGGCGGCGTCGTTGGCGCTGAGATCGTAGGCGGTCCGCAGGTAGGCCGGCAGGTAGACGCTGAACGCGACGAAGCCGCCGAACCCGACCGCGTACAGGAAGCACAGCTGCCAGGTCGCCGCCAGGCGGCCGACCTCGGCGGTCCGCGCCCAGGCGGAACCGGCGGGCCGCTGGCGGCCGGGGGCGTCGCGGATGAGCAGGAAGGCCCCGATGGCGTACGCGGCGAGGATCGTCGCGACGAGCAGGAACGGCGTCCGGGCGCCGTAGTTGTCGGCGAGTCTGACGGTGGTGAAGTTCGAGATGGCGGTGCCGCCCATGCCGGCGCCGAAGACCCCGATGGCGAAGCCCTTGCGGGCCGGCGGGAACCAGCCGGAGACCAGCGGCACGCCGACCGCGAACGCGGTGCCGCCGATGCCGAGGAAGAACCCGGTGACGATCAGCGCCGGATACGAGGAGACGAACGCCAGGGTCAGCACGGGCACGATGGTGGCCAGGCTGACGACCGGGAACATGACCCGGGCGCCGAACCGGTCGGTCAGGGCGCCGACCGGGATGCGACCGATGGAGCCGACCACTACCGGCACCGCCACGAGTAGTGACTGTGCCGCGAAGCTCAGACCGAGGCGTTCCTTGACGCCAGGGCCGAGCGGACCGAGCAGTGCCCAGGCCCAGAAGTTCACGGTGAATCCGATGGTCGCCAGCGTCAGTTGGCGGCCGGCTCCAGCCGGGGCGACGGCCACGGCCGCGGGGCTGGCCGCCGTTCGCGCCGCGGCACCGCTTGTTGTCGTCATCTCTACCTCACAAGGATGTGAGCCGGGGGTTGCTAATCAGTCCCGGCGGCGAGTGGACGCTGAGGAGCGGGCGGGCAGCTTCGGCGGGCCCTCCCACCCTGGCCGGGTAGGGCGCAGCCCGGGGCGGGTGTCGCGCGAGCGGTACGGCACGTACGGGCGGGTGAGGTAACCGACGGGGGCGCTGAAGGCGTGCACGAGCCGAGTGAACGGCCAGAACGCGAACAGGGCGAACGCGGCGATGATGTGGATCTGGAAGCCGACCGGGACGCCGGCCATGACCTGCGGGTCCGGGCTGAGGTAGAACAGCGACCGGAACCACGGCGAGATGGTTTCCCGGTAGTCGTAGCCGTCGCCGGCGACGTTGGCCCGCAGGGTGGCCCACAGGCCCAGCACGATCACCACGGCCAGCACCAGGTACATGGACTTGTCGTTCTTTGTGGTGGCGGCGAACACCGGGCCGGTCAGGCGGCGGCGGGCGATGAGGATGGCCATGCCGACGAGCGTGCAGAAGCCCGCCACGGTGCCGATGAACACCGCCATCAGGTGATAGGTGTGCTCGGTGATGCCGACGGCCTCGGTCCAGGCCTTCGGAATGAGCAGGCCGCCGACGTGGCCGATGAGGACCATCAGGACCCCGAAGTGGAACAGGGGGCTGCCCCAACGCAGCACCGCGGACTCGTAGAGCTGCGACGAGCGGGTGGTCCAGCCGAACTTGTCGTAGCGGAAGCGCCAGAGCAGACCGCCCACGAGGATGGCGATGCACAGGTAGGGGAAGACCACCCAGAGCAGAACGTTCACGGTGCCGACCTTTCGTTCGCGACTGCGGGGCTCCGCTGCGCTGCGCTCCTCGCGCTCACGGTGCTCACCGACGGCCTCCGGTCGTGTCCACCAGTCCGAATGGTTCGAGGCCGACCTGCTCCACCGGAGGGCCGGTCTGGGCGAGGCGGATGGCGGCGGCGATGTCGCCGGCCTGAGGCGGGGGCAGCATCGCCCGGATGGCTTCGATCGCGTGCAGGTAGATCGACTTTTCGGTGTCGAGCGCCGCGGCGAGCAGGTCGAGGCCGACGCGGTTCTCCCGCAGCAGCCGCCAACCGTCGTCGTGGAATGCCGCCAGGTCGAGCACCGCGGGCAGGTAGTCGGGCAGCTCCCCGTCCACGGTCCGCAGGCCGGCAGCCTTGTACGCCGCGGCGAACAGCACGAGGGCCTCGCCGCGTTTACGGGTGTCGCCGGCGGTGTAGTAAGTGAGGTGCAGGCAGCAGCGCCGCCGGAAGTCGAACAACTCGACGTACGCCGCGGCCAGCGCGGCCGGATCGGCGTGGCGGCGGTGGTCAGCGACGGCACGCAGCGGGTCGGCGACCGGAGCCGGCAGGCCGTCGAGTGCCGCGGTCAGGGTGGGCAGCGCCGCCAGGGATTCGTGGTCCGGGTAGCGCAGCAGGAGCGACGCGGCGCGGGCCGCGATCGGCCGCCAGGTGGATGGGGTCACGGGTCGCCACCGTCCTTCCGGGGCGGGAACAACCCGTCGGGGCGGCCCCTGCCGTCCCAGTTGAGCAGGTTGACCCGCGTTTCCTTGTCGTCGGGGGCGGCGACGGAATCCGCCGTCTGCCGGTCGCGGAGCATGTGGAAGGTCTCGACCTGGATCGGTGCGGGCGTGCCGGAGGATTCGCCGAACGGTCCCTGACCGTAGGGCCCACCGCCGCCCATGCCGGGGCCGCCGTCGTAGTCGAGGCTGCACTCGGTGCCGAGCTGTTCGAGGTGGTGGGCGTCCTCCGCGTGGGCGGCGGGGATGACGTAGCGCTCCTCGTACTTCGCGATCGCGAGAAGCCGGTACATGTCGTCCATCTGCTGGCCGGTCATGCCGACGGCGGCGGCGAGGGACTCGTCGCGTTGCTCGCCGAGGTTGATCCGGCGCTGGTAGGCGCGCATCGCGGCGAGGCGTTGCAGCACCGCGGTGACCGGCGCGGGATCGCCGGCGGTGAACAGCCCGGCCAGGTAGTCGACCGGGATGCGCAGCGCGTCCACGGCGCCGAACAGGTTGTCCAGGTCCTCGCCGTCGTGGCCGGTGTCGCGCAGGATGTCGACGACCGGGGACAGGGGCGGGATGTACCAGACCATCGGCATCGTGCGGTATTCCGGGTGCAGCGGCAGGGCGACCCCGTACTTGATGATCAGGTCCCAGATCGGCGAGCGTTGGGCGGCGGTGATCCAGTCGTCGGGGATGTCCGCGGCGCGGGCGGCGGCGACCACCTCGGGGTCGTGGGGGTCGAGGAAGACGGACTTCTGCGCCTCGAACAGGTCGTGCTCGTCCTTGACCGCGGCCGCCGTACCGACCGCGTCGGCGTCGTAGAGCATGAGCCCGATGTAGCGCAGCCGCCCCACGCAGGTCTCCGAGCAGATGGTCGGCTGGCCGATCTCGATGCGCGGGAAGCAGAAGGTGCACTTCTCGGCCTTGCCTGTGCGGTGGTTGAAATACACCTTCTTGTACGGGCAGCCGGTCACGCACATCCGCCAGCCGCGGCAGCGGTCCTGGTCGACCAGGACGATGCCGTCCTCGGCTCGCTTGTAGATGGCCCCGGACGGGCAGGACGCGGCGCAGGACGGGTTGAGGCAGTGCTCGCAGATGCGCGGCAGGAAGAACAGGAACGCCTTCTCGTACTCCTGGCGCACCTGGTCCGACAGCTGCTGGAGCACCGGGTCGCCGGCCGCGGTCTCGTTGCCGCCGGCCAGGGAGTCGTCCCAGTTCGCCGACCAGGTCACCTTGGTGTCCTTGCCGGTGAGCAGCGACTTCGGCCGCGCCACCGGCGTGTCGTCACCGGCGGGGGCGGTCAGCAGGTGCTCGTAGTCGTACGTCCACGGCTCGTAGTAGTCCTGCATGGCCGGCAGCTTCGGATTGGCGAAGATGCTGAACAGCTTCTTGACCCGGCCACCGGCTCGGGGCTTGAGCCGCCCGGCGCGGGTCCGGGTCCAGCCGCCCTGCCACTTCCGCTGGTCCTGGTAGGTGCGCGGGTAACCCTGCCCGGGGCGGGACTCCACGTTGTTGAACCACACGTACTCCACGCCGGACCGGTTGGTCCACGCCTGTTTGCACGTCACCGAGCAGGTGTGGCAGCCGATGCACTTGTCGAGGTTCATCACCATCGACATCTGGGCCATCACGCGCATCAGTACTCGACCTCCTGCGATCGGCGGCGGATGACAGTGACCTCATCGCGCTGGTTGCCCGTCGGGCCGAGGTAGTTGAACGCGAAGGACAGCTGGGCGTACCCGCCGATGAGGTGGCTGGGCTTGATCAGCAAGCGGGTCAGCGAGTTGTGGATGCCGCCGCGGCGCCCGTTGGCTTCCGCCTTCGGCACGTCGATCACCCGCTCCGCCGCGTGGTACAGGTACACGGTGCCCTCGGGCATCTTGTGCGACACCACCGCCCGGCAGACCACGACGCCGTTACGGTTGACGGCCTCGATCCATTCGTTGTCCGTAACGCCGATCTTGGCGGCGTCGGTCTCGCTCATCCACATCGTCGGGCCGCCGCGCGAGAGGGTGAGCATGATGAGGTTGTCCTGGTACTCCGAGTGGATCGACCACTTCGAGTGCGGCGTCAGGTAGCGGACGGTCAGTTCCAACTCGCCGTTACGGCCGAGTCGTGGTTCGCCGAACAGCTTGTGCATGTCCAGCGGCGGCCGGAAGACCGGCAGCTCCTCGCCGAGTTCGGCGATCCAGTCATGATCGAGGTAGAAGTGCTGGCGTCCGGTCAGCGTGTGCCAGGGTTTGAGCCGTTCGGTGTTGATGGTGAACGGCGAGTACCGGCGCCCGCCATGCTCGCTGCCGGACCACTCCGGGCTGGTGATGACCGGCACCGGCCGGGACTGGCAGTCGGCGAACCGGATCTGCTTGCCCTCGTGCTCGGCGGACATGTCCGCCAGCCGCTGCCCGGTGCGCCGTTCCAGGAAATCGAAGCCCTCGGTGGCGACCCGGCCGTTGGTGGTGCCGGACAGCGCCAGGATCGCCTCGCAGGCCCGGATGTCGGTGTCCAGCCGGGGCCGCCCGTCGGCGACGCCGCCGCGGACGGTGCCGTTCGCTCGTCTGAGGAACTCGATCTCCGGGTTGACGTCGACAGTGACGGCCTTGGTGGTGGTGCCGAGCCGGTCGAGCAGCGGGCCGAGCGCGCCCAGTTTGGCGGCGACGGCCCCGTAGTCGCGTTCCACCACGAGGAACTTCGGCATCGTCCTGCCGGGTACCGCGGGGACCTCGCCGGTCTTCCAGTCCCGCACGACGCCGCCCGGGGTGGCCAGCGCGTCGGGGGTGTCGTGCAGCAGCGGCGCGGCCACCAGGTCCGTGCGCACCCCGAGCCGGGGACCGGCGAGGTCGGCAAAGGCCTTGGCGATGCCATGGAAGGCGTCGAAGTCGGTCCGGGTCTGCCACGGCGGGCTGATCGCCGGGGTGAACGCGTGGATGAACGGGTGCATGTCGGTGGTGTTCAGGTCGTGCTTCTCGTACCAGGTGGCGGCGGGGAGCACGACGTCGGAGAACAATGTGGTCGAGGTCATCCGGAAGTCCAGCGACAGCAGGAGATCCAGCTTGCCCTGCGGCGCCTCGTCGTGCCACACGACGTCCTGCGGCCGTTTCTCCGGCGGCGCCTCTGCCGCCCGCAGGGACGCGTCGGTGCCGAGCAGGTGCCGCAGGAAGTACTCGTTGCCCTTGGCCGACGATCCCAGCAGGTTGGCCCGCCACACCGTCAGCACCCGCGGCCAGTTCTGCTCCGCGTCCGGGTCCGTGCAGGCGAACCCGAGCCGGCCCTCGGCCAGTTCCTTCGCCACGTGACCGGCCGGGTCGTCCGGGGCGGCGGCGAGGGCCTCGTCGGCCACGTCGAGCGGGTTACGGTCGAACGTCGGCATCGACGGCATCCAGCCCAGCCGCGCCGACTTGGCCAGCAGGTCGGCGGTGTGCCGCCCGGCGAACTCGCCCTTGGCCAGCGGTGACGTCAGCACGTCCGCGCCGTACTGGTCGTAGCGCCACTGGTCGGTGTGGGTGTACCAGAACGCGGTGCCGATCATCTGCCGCGGCGGCCGGGACCAGTCGAGGCCGAACGCCAGGTGCGCCCAGCCGGTCACCGGGCGGCACTTCTCCTGCCCTACGTAGTGCGCCCAGCCGCCCCCGTTGACGCCCTGACAGCCGGTCAGCGTCGTCAGCGTGAGCATCGCCCGGTACGTCGTGTCGGAGTGGAACCAGTGATTCGTGCCCGCGCCCATCAGGATCATCGACCGGCCGCCGGAGCGTTCGGCGTTGTCGGCGAACTCCCGGCCGATCCGGGCCACCGCGGCCGCCGGCACGCCCGTGATGGGCTCCTGCCACGCCGGGGTGTACGGCTGGGCGGCGTCGGCGTAACCGGCGGGCCACTCGCCCGGCAGGCCCGGTCGGGACACGCCGTACTGCGCCAGCATGAGGTCGAAGACGGTTGTCACCAGCTTGCCGCCGACCCGGGCCGTGGGCACACCGCGGCGCATCAGCTCGGGGGTGTCGTTGTCGAAGCGCGGCAGGATCACCTCGGCTGCTTCGCCACCAGCGCAGCTGAGCCGGGGCGCGATCGCGCCGAGATCCAGGTTCCACCGGCCGACCCCGGCCTCGCTGAACCGGTGCCCGAGCGATCCGCCGGGCACCGCGACAGAATCGGTGGCGGCATCCCACAGCGCCGGGCGGAACGCCGCCTCGGCGTCGGCCTCGCCCAGGTCCGCCGCGGTGACGAACTTGCCGGGCCGGTATCCGCCACCGTCCACCGGCTCCAGCGCGACCAGGTACGGCAGGTCGGTGAACCGCGACACGTAGTCGACGAACCGGGGCGTGGTCTTCTCGACGAAGAACTCCTTGAGGATGACGTGTCCCATCGCCATCGCCAGCGCGCCGTCGGTGCCGGGCTGGGCGGGCAGCCACTCGTCGGCGAACTTGACGTTGTCGGCGTAGTCCGGCGACACCACGACCACCTTCTGGCCGCGGTAGCGCGCCTCCGCCATCCAGTGCGCGTCCGGAGTGCGGGTCACCGGCACGTTGGAGCCCCACATCACCAGGTAGGAGGCGTCCCACCAGTCGCCCGACTCCGGCACGTCGGTCTGGTCGCCGAACATCTGCGGCGACGCCACCGGCAGATCGGCGTACCAGTCGTAGAACGACAGCATCGACGCGCCGATCAGCGACAGGAACCGGGCGCCGGTGGCGTGCGAGACCATCGACATCGCCGGGATCGGCGAGAACCCCGCCACCCGGTCCGGGCCGTACGTCCCGATCGTGTGTACGTGCGCCGCCGCGACGATCTCCTGCGCCTCGTCCCAGGTCACCCGCACCAGTCCGCCCTTGCCGCGGGCCCGCTGGTAACGGCGCCGACGCGCCGGGTCGGCCTGGATGTCGGCCCACGCCGCCACCGGGTCGCCGCCCAGCCGGGCCTTCGCCTCCCGGTACATCTCCACCAGCACACCCCGGGCGTACGGGTAGCGCACGCGGGTGGGTGAGTAGGTGTACCAGGAGAACGCGGCGCCGCGGGGACACCCCCGCGGTTCGTACTCCGGTCGGTCGGCACCCACGCTCGGGTAGTCGGTCTGCTGCTGCTCCCAGGTGATGATGCCGTCCTTGACGTAAACCTTCCAGGAGCAGGAGCCGGTGCAGTTCACGCCGTGGGTGGAGCGCACCACCTTGTCGTACGACCAGCGGTCCCGGTAGAAGGAGTCCGCCTCCCGCCCACCGATCTGATGCAGCGTCCGGCCGTCGGTCGAGATTTCGGCCCGCCGCACCAACGCTCCCACCGCGAGTAGCGCCCGCCCCGCACTATCGGCTCCGCTCGCCATTGGCCCTCACTCCCTCGCTCGTAGCCTTTGTGCCCGTTCGTACCGACGGCGATTCACTGCGACTCGAACATGCGATCTGCCATACCTCACTACGATCTTGCCCGACGCGCCGGGGCCGAAGGTCCCGATTCGGCAGGCCCAACTGACCTGGATGCGCCCAGTGCCATGGTGGGCAGGCTCAGCCGAAGAGCAGGTCGCCGTACTTTCGACACGACCGTGAGCGCGAGGATGAGCGGGCAGATGGAGGTTGTTGTCGCGGATGTTGACATGGGTCAGCGTCCTTGGTCCCGTGCCGGCACCGCCTCCCGATGTGACGGCAACGTGACGAACCAGCCGTCCCGCACCCGAAGGTGCCTACGGTGGTGACCATGACGCGGCGGCGGGTTCGCACCATCACCGATTGCTACGCGCCCGCCGAGGTCCTGGACACCTCCCGGGAGAAGGGATCGGGTATTCCGGTCGCCCAGTTCGGGCAGCACGTCGCCGAGACGGCGATCTTCGAGGACTACGTCGCCTGCACGAACCAGGAACCGTTCCTGGCGGTCATGCTGCGCGCCAACCCACCGGACTGGACCGACAAGGGCACCAAGAATGAGTACGCCGACTTCGTCAAAGCCCGGAATCCGCACGTCGACCGCGACGCGTTCTCCCATGCCACCACGAAATGGCCGGATATCGTCACGCACAACGGCCTCATCTGGCCTCCCGGCCTACCACTGCCAAGGCCGACGCTGTTGACGGGCGCGTTGGCCATGGGCGCCCGGGCGGCGGACCTGATGCCGCGGGGGCGTTTCGAGTACTACGAGATCAAGCCGGACTCCGACACGGGCCTCGAGGACGGCGTCGGCAAGCTGGCGGCCATCGAGCCGGTGCTGCGGGATTCACGGTTCCGCCTCAAGTACGTCGCGGGGACCACGTACCCCAGTCCCGCGCAGACAAGGGTCGACTTCCCGTACGACGGGGTATTCAAGAAGTTGGCACTGGATGTCATCCGGCGGGGCCGCCTCGCGCGCGTCCAGGTCTATCTCACGGTGCGGCGCGAGCGGCCGGGCCTGCTGCTCTACAAGCTCTGCGTCGAGCTCAAGCTGGAGGACGAGGACGAGGCGAACGCGCGCACCGTCGCCAAGGGCGTCGCGAAGCACCTCTTCGGCACGCTGATCGCGACGACGATGCCGGAGAAGTACCCGGAGACCACCGCGCTGCTCGGCGACCACAGTTTCGAGGGTGACCGCGTACCGCGGATCAAGTGCCGGTTCGACGTGGTCGACGCGCTGAAACCGTGGACCGGGCGCCTGTCCGAGACGATGTGGTCCCGCGGCCTGGCCTTCCCCGGCGAGACCTACTACGTCTGCTGCGACGAGAACTTCTACGCCAACCTCGTCGGCCCGGCGTACCGCGGTCCGACGGCGGAGTCGCTGTGGCGCGAGCTCCGCACGCGCGCCCTGCTGTGGGCGGACGTGTACGGCGGCAAGCCGGCCGCCGGCCTCCTGGCGGAAGTGATCGTCAAGGCCGAGGACATCGCCCGGCTGGCGATGCAGGCGAACCCGGGCCTCAAACCGATGGCGGACCAGCTCGTGCGCTGGATAGCCGAGCACCCGTACGAGACCGTCGCCATCGTCATGCTTCCCCTCGTCCTCACCGCGGGTCTGGCGGTGGCCGCGGAGGCGGGACTGATCGGCGGCGCCCTGCTGACCGGCGAGCTGACGGCCGGCGAGATGGCGATGGTGGGCGGGATGGGTCGGATGGCGGCCGGGCGGGTCATCACGACGCAGGCGTTGGGCCAGGAGGCGGCCCGGTACGCCGCCGAGGAGACGCTGCGGGCCGCCAGCCGGGAGATCGCCCGGCAGGGTGCGCGGGAGGCCACCAGGCAGGCGGGCGAACACATCGCGCGGCAGGTCGGCGGCACGGTGATCCCGTTCGGCCGGGCGGCGCAGCAACTCGGCAGCCTTGCCAAGGCCGCCTCGCTGCCGCTGGTCGGCGGCTCCGTGCTCATGGGTTACTCCGTGCAGGCGCGGGCCGCCACCAGCCCTTCCGGCGGCGGGCGCGCGGTGCCGGGCGTCGACCCGGCCGGGCTCATCGCCGACGACATGTCGCTGCTGTACCTCGTGCGGCCGCTCGCCAGTCCCACCACCGTCCAGCGCCTCGTGCCCGGCGCACTCGTCGACGTCAACCAGATCGGCCAGACCACCATGGCGAACCTTCCGCCGACATACCCGCCGCGCCGCCAGGCGGCGTACTACCTCGGCCGCGTCACCGTCACCTGAGGAGCGTGCGATGGAGCTGATCAACAGCAAGCGGATCCTGTTGAAAGCGAGCTACGTGCTCACCGAGCTGACTCCGCGCAACCGCGCGGACCTCGCCGGCCGGGCGTCGCGGGGCATGGAGAAGGCAAACTTCCTGCGCGCTCTCGTGGTTGCGCCGGAGCAGTTGGCCGAGGTGCGGCAGAGCCCGGACCCGAACGTCTCCCGCCTGGCCCGCCTCCTCAGCGACCTGCCCGCGTCCAACACGGCCGCCGCGACGCTCGTAGCGGAGGTCCCGGAGGACGCGTTCCTGGAGTTGGCCGACGCCCTGCCGGCGGAGCGCGGTTCGGCCGTCAACCGGTACCTCCGGGTGGCCTTCGCGCAGCGGCTCACGGTGGCCCCGGTAGGCCGGCTGCACCTGGAACGGCTGGAGATGGCGCCGGCGGGCACCGAGAAGGGCGAGTTGATGTTTACGGTGCCGCTCACCCCGGCGGAGACCGTTACCGTCTCGCACAAAGAATGGGCGACGGGCCGGGACGAGTACGAGCGGATCGTGCAGGACTCGTTCGAAAGCTACAGCGAGCGGGGCGTGGTCGAGAAAACCGACGCGTCGCTGACCACCGAGAACGAGACGAAGCACAGCAGCGCGTTCAACTTCAACGCGAGTGCCGGCGGCAGCTACGGGCCGGTGAGCGTGTCGGTGAGTACGGGGCTGACGAACACGTCCGAGAACCGCCAGTCGGTCAAGGCCAGCACCCAGCAGAGCCGTGAGATCACGCAGAAGGCATCGGCGCGCGCCCGCCAGGAGCACAAGGTCTCCGTGAAGCTGGAGTCGGTGCGCGGGACCGAGGATGCGTCGTACCGGACGATCACCAACCCGCATGCCGACAAGGCGCTGCGCGTCGACTACTTCCGGATGATGCGGAAATGGAAGATCGATCATTTCCGGTACGGGCTGCGCCTCACCTTCGACATCGCGGTGCCGAACCCCGGCGCGTCGCTGTGGGCGAAGTACGAGCAGCTGGACGAGCTGGACCGGATGATCCGCAAGCCGTTCCACTCCGACCTGGCGGCCGACGACATCACGGCCGACGGCGTGTCCCCGTCCACCGACGGCAACTGGAACGAGCTGGCGGCCGAATACGGCGTGGCGGTCGAACCGCCGCCCGCGGCGGTGGTGTCGCTGAGCCAGTCCCGCCGGTTCGAGGAGAACAAGCTCGTCGAAGGCGCGTTCGAATTCACCGCCCCGCCGGGGTACGTCGTGCAGAGCGCGGTGCAGGGTCGGTTCCTCTACTGGGGACCGACGGGTACGCCACAGTTCATTTTCACCCACAAGAGCAGCTCGTGGACCTTCGAGGACAAGGGGGGCGGCGGCGCGGGCGCCGGCGAGGTCACGACCCTGGGTATCAGCGCCGGTGACCGGCTGACCGTGCCGTTCATGCGCGACACCCGGTACGAGATCCAGATGGTGCTGGTAGCGCACGCCGCACCGAGCACCCGCACGATGCGGGAGTGGCGGCAGCGCGTGTGGACGGCGCTGCGGGACGCCACGTTCGCCGCGTACCAGGCGCAGGTCGCGCAGTTGCAGAGCCGGCGTGACCGGCTGTGGGCGGAGCTGATCAGCAAGGACACCCTGACGCTGCGGCGGATGGAGCGCGAGGAACTGCTGCGGGGCGTGCTGACCTGGTTGATCGGCCCGGAGTTCCAGACCTCGCCGAAGCAGGTGAGCGCGATCCTGAAGGCCCTTCTCGACCGCGAGGTGCACGACAAGCCAGACAGCGCGCAGGAGCCCGCGTTGACGGCCGCCGACTGGCAGATCGTCGCCGGGTTCGGCGACCTGGTGAAATTCATCCACCAGGCCGTCGAGTGGGAGAACCTCCTGTACTTCCTGTACCCGTACTTCTGGGGCTCCGACGATCTCGGCCGGCAGAAGCTGCTCTTCGACCATCCCGACCCCGGCCACCGCGACTTCCTGCGGGCCGGGTACGCCCGGGTGGTGGTGCCCATCCGGCCGGGCTTCGAGGCGAAGTTCACGGGCTTGCTGGAGACCGGCACGCCGGGCGGCCAGCCGTTGCCGTACCTGACGATCGCCGAGGAGGTGGCGGCGTTCGCCCGGACCAACTACGCGGGCATTCCGCCGGCGAACCCGGAGAGGCACGCGCGCCCGCTGCTGTACCCGCAGCAACGGACAACCTGGGCCACCATGGAGAAGATCATCCAAGCGCTCGAGGACTTCCGCCTCGCCGACGGCGATTACCCGGCGACCCTGGCCGAGCTACCCGGCGCCCCGTACGCCGACGCCTGGGGCAACGAGTTCGTCTACGTCCTCCCCGGCTCGGGCAACGAGTACGACCTGATCTCGCTGGGTGCCGACGGCCAGGAGGGCGGAGAGGGCATCGACGCGGACATCTCCGCCGGTGCCGGCGCCTCACTCATGGCCACCTGGCACGAGTACACGCCGACGAGCGGCATCGACATCGAGGTGCAGGCCATCCCGCTGTAGGTCGGGCGTCTCGCCTTCGTACGCGCGGTGCCGCCAACCGGCAGTCGCGCCGGGCAGGACCGGTCCTGCCCGGCGTCCTTCCTGTTGCCGGCGATCACGCCATCCGCCGCCCACGCGGCAGGCGGCGCGACCGTACCGAGCCTGCCGGTCACCGGCGTCGACACCACCGTCGTCCGCAAGAAGCGAATGGCCCAGCGCTCCCGCTTCGACGACGCCGCCCCCTACGACGGCGGCGTGGGCATCGGCTTCGCCACCTACGGCTGCACGTCCGGCTTCGGCGTCCGGAACGCCACCACCGGCGCCGGCTACCTCCTCACCGCCGAGCACTGCGGACCGGTCGGCTGAGCACGTCGCCGAACCGCTCGGCCATGGTCGCTTCCCCCGCCACCCGACGAACGCCCTCCCCGCGGCGCGCCTCGATGCTTGCACATGTGACGTCACAGAGTGATCTCACGCGGGCGCAATGTGAGGCTCGCCATGGGGCGGCGTCGTCCGAAGGCGATCGGACTCTACTGCCGCACCGGCAGCCGGCCCACCGTCGCAGGCCCCGGTGTCGATCCGGGCGGGCCGCCGGTATGAGGGGCGGCTGGACAGCCAACGTCCGCCTGCGGTGCACTTCCACAACGGATGGCGGCGACGGGGCTACCCATCGGGTCGCTTCATCGGTACGGGGCTACCGTAGGGAACGTCTTTCCCCGCCACAACGCCATTTCGGGGCGGGCTGGCGGAGCGGCCCGCGCCGATGCCGGCGCACCGACCACCGGTTACGCCGGCTCAGCGCAGCTTACGCCGGCTCAGCGCAGCCGTGGCCGGGCCAGCCGGAACAGCGCGACCGTAATCGTGCGGCTGAGCGCATCGCCGGTCCCGTCGAGCTGGACGGCGGCGGAAAAGGTGCCGGCCGGTGCCCAGACGGACAGCACCCGGCTGCCCTCGTCCGGGGCCCAGAGCGCCCGCATGCGGTCGACAGTCAACCGGACGTCGCCCGTTCCCGGGTAATACCGGCGCGGCCCGGAGGTCATGTCGATAAGCACCTCGCCCTTGCCGCCGGCGAACCGGTACTCGCAGGAGTCCACTGCCGAGATCCGCCGGCCGGCCACCGTGTACCGGCGCCCGACGGTGGCTGACACGGCGGCGGAAACCTGCGCCGCGCTGAGGAAGCGGCAGTGGGAGCCGGGAGCGTCCGGGTCATCGGGCGACCGGGTGGGCGGCCGCGGTGGAGGCGGTTTCTTGTGACCCAGGCACAGCACGACCGTATGGTCCGCGACGGCGCGTCGAGGGTCTGACGAGCGCCACGACCACGCGTTCTGGTCGACGGCGGCCGGGACGCCCTCGCAGGGCTTGTCGAACTGGACTTCGAGCCGGCCCACATCGCTGCGGCGATGCAGGACGCGCAAGTTCGCCCGCGGGTCGGCGCAGTCCAGCCGCAGCGGCTCCGCCCCCCGCGGCGGCAACCTCTTCTTGAAGACGCAATCACCCTTGCGGGCGCCGTTCATCGCGGTCGTCGGGTCGACGTCCGACCGGCCCAGACACAGCACCTCGTGCCCCACCGGGAGATCGAGCGACGCTCCGGCGACATCCGCGCAGGACCAGTCGGCGCGGTCCGCGTCGGACACGGCGAGCACCCGGTAGCGGGCGGCCGGTCCGCCGCATGGCACCAGCCGGTACGGCGGGGTGCGGGGGTACGCGTCCGCCGCGCAGTCGCCGGTTGCCGCGCGTTCGATGCTGTCCCGGGTGGCATGGCGGCACCACACCACCCCGACGGTCACCACCGCCGGGAGCAGCACCAGACCCCTCACCGGCGCGGGCTCGGCCAGCGAACCACCACCGACCGTCCGCCGTGGACGCCCACCCGACGCGCCTACGGACGGCGCCAACGCCGCCACCCCGGCCGCGGCACGCGCCCCGCCGCAGACGGCTCAGGCCGCCGGCAACGAGGCGGCGAGCCGCGTGAGCGCTTCGGCTGCGCCGGTGGTCAGGGGGGCGCCGTGCCCGGGCAGGATCGCCCGGACGTCCAGGGCGGCCAGTTTCCGTACGGATGCCGCCGCCTGCGCGGCGTCGGCGGTGTACTGGGGGTCCGGCCCGGTCAGCCCGCCGTTCGTCCGCAGGGCGTCGCCGGCCACCAGGACCCCCGTCGAGGGATCGAACACCGCGACGTGGCCCGCCGTGTGCCCGGGTGTCGCGACGATCTGCAGACCGAAGACCTCCGTGCCGTCGTTGACCGGCTTGAGCGGCGTAGCGGAGTTGATGGCTGAGATGTCCGCCTGGCCCGCGTACAGCGACGCGGACACCAGCGGCGCCACGCCGGCCAAACCGCCGACATGATCTTGATGCTGATGGGTGAGGATGATGTGCCGAACGGCGTCCCACCCCGACCCGGCGGCTTTCAGCGCCGCCCCGATGGGTTCGGCGGACCCGTCCGTCCCCAGATCCACCACGGCGGCCTCCGTACCGCGGAGCAGCACGTAGGCGGACACGAAAGACAGCTCGACGCGGCGCCAGTCCCCGGCCACCGTCCCGGCCGGTCCCTGCGGCGAACCGCCGTCGGGCGCGCCCCCGGAGCCGGTGGGCGTGGCGCCCTCCCCGGTCCCGTCCCCACCGGACGAGCACCCCGGCACCGTCGTCACTACCGCGATGCCGAGCACCGCCGAGCTGGCGCCGAACAACAGGCGCCGGCGGGTGATTCCCATCTCGCTCATCCCCCATGCCTACCTCGCGGCCGAACAATCGTCACCTCGCCGGGCCGTCACCTCCGCCCGCCGCTGACCACGGAGTCGGGCCTGCCCGAGAGGCCTGAGCCCCGAAGCCGAGAAGACGGCTGCCGTCAAATTCTCAGATCGCGCAGGAGCCGGCCGATCGGGAGGATGTGCCGGATCAGGTCTTTTTGCTGGCGAACATGGTGATCGCGGCCGCGTACGCCTCGATCACCGTGGCGATCGTCGTCCCGGTCACTCGGGCTGGGCAGCTGCGCACCAACAAGCTCGCCGCCGCCACCGCGATGATCTTTTTCAGCTGCGCGGTGGGACACGCTCTGCACGCCGTGATGGCGTACCTAACCATCATGAAAAGCCCAGAACTGCATCATATGCGGCCTGACGCGGCCGGCTGGTCGTGGACGGCCGCCATCTGGGACGTCTGCACTGCCGGCGTGGGCATCTACTACTGGAGCTTGCGACGGGGATACCGGGTCCTCCTGGGCGAGGGTGCCATCTACGTCGACCCCTGGGGCCAACACCGGCTGGATGCGGCAGCCGCCCGCGAACGCGCGGCGCAGGAGCTGGCCGAGGCGCAACGCGCCACGCTGGCCACCGTGGTCGAGCAGAGCGACGACGCCATCGTCGGCCTGACACCCGAGGGGCTCATCACCGCCTGGAACCACGGCGCGGAAAAGCTGTTCGGCTACACCGCCGCGGAGATGTTGGGCCAACCCGCCACCATGCTCGCCGACCAGGCGGGCGCCGATCACCAGACAGACGTGCTGACCCGCATCCGCCACGGCGAGGGCAGCATGTCCTACGAGGCCCGGCGGCTGCGGAAGGACGGCACCTCGGTGGATCTCGGGCTGACGATCACTCCGATCCTGGACCAGGGCAGCACCGTGATCGGCGTTTCGGCCATCGCCCGCGACATCACCGCGGCGAAGGAGGCCGCCGAACGGCAACGCGCCATCGAGGAACGCACCAACCAGGCTCGGCGGATGGAGAGCCTCGGCAAGCTGGCCGGCGGTGTCGCGCACGACTTCAACAACATCCTGGCGATCATCGCCAATTACACCGATTTCGCGATCGAGGAAAGCGCCGACAAACCGCAGGTCCAGGCCGACCTGACGCAGGCACGCAGGGCGGTGGAACGCGCAACGAACCTGACCAGGCAACTGCTCACGTTCACCCGCGGCGACGTCATCCAGCCACACGACCTCGACCTGAACGCCTCGATCGCCGAGGCCTACGCAATGCTGAAACGCACCATCGGTGAACACATCACCGTGATCGCCAAGCCCTCGGCGCAGCCGCTGACCGTGCACGCCGATCCCGGACAGCTCCAGCAGGTCCTGCTCAACCTCGCCATCAACGCCCGCGACGCCATGCCCGACGGCGGCGCACTGGTCCTGGAAGCCAATACCGCCATGCTCGACGGCAACGAATACAACATGCAGCCGCCGCTGACTGCGGGGACCTACGCCCGGCTCCTGGTCAGCGACACCGGCCACGGCATGTCAGCCGAAATCGCCGCGCGCATGTTCGAACCGTTCTACACGACCAAGCCCCAGGGCCGGGGCACCGGGCTCGGCCTGGCGACCGTCTACGGCATCGTCACCGAGGCCGGCGGCAGCATCAACGTCTACTCCGAGCGTGACATCGGCACCACCTTCCGCATCTACCTGCCGCTGGTCGCAGCCACTGCCCGCACCGAGACCGGCACGACCGTGCAGGCGCCGCCACCCGGCAACGGCAGCACCGTGCTCGTCGTCGAAGACGAGGCCGCCCTCGCCCGCGTCGTCACCCGCATCCTGACCAACGGCGGCTATCACGTCCTCGCCGCCGGGACCGGCCCGCAGGCCCTGGCCCTGTATGAACAACACGGCTGCGACATACTGCTGACCGATGTGATCATGCCCGAGATGTCCGGGCCCCGACTGGCTGCGATGCTGCACGACCGCGATCCGCACCTGCCCGTGCTCTACATGTCCGGCTACAGCAACGGGCTGCTGGGCACCACGCATGTCATCGACGATGATGTCGCATTCATCGAGAAGCCATTCACCGCCGTCGAACTACTCCACAAGCTGGCGACCACTGCCGCAGTTCGCGAGGGACAGGCCCGCTGAACCGGCGACGATCGCACACGCGTTCGCCATGGGGCCGCCCCCACCGCTGCCTCCGGCGTCATGGTCGACTTGCATCGGGCATACTGCGCGGTGGAGACCATGGGGCCCGACCGCGAGCAGGGCGAAGCCCAGCACAGCCGAGCGGCGGACCTTGATCGGTGGCAGGCCGCCGCGGTCGGGCGCCACCAGAGTCTGATCGGCGGACCAGCTGCCCGACGAGCCGGAGCGCCGGGTGACTTTGCCACCGCTGGGCAGGTCCGCCGCCCCTGCGGTGACCGCAGGCCGCTCGTAGACTCCGGGAGTGGAGAACAGTCAGGGTCAGATTCTGGCCGGCATATTGGACGCGGCGGAGGACGCCTCGCCGGTGGAGGCGGTTGAGGCGGTCACCCGCAAGCTCGGCAAGCTCGGCGCGCGTACCGTCTCGTTTCTGATCGCCGACCTCGGCGGCCGGGCGCTGGTCCGCCTGGCGCACGCGCCGACCGACGGCGCGGCGGCCGCCCGCCGCGACGGTGACGAGTCCGCCACCGTGCTCCCGTTCGACGGCGGCCTCGCCGAGCAGGCGCTGCGCACCCAGAGGGTGCAGGTCGTCGCCCAGCCCGACGGCTGGACGGTGTGGGCGCCGGTGACAGACCGCGGTGAGGCGATCGGCCTGCTGGAGATGACCCTGCCGGACGAGCCCGCGGGGCAGGTGCTCGAGGAGATCGCCCGCACGGCGCACGCGTTGGCGTTCGTGGTGATCGCAAACCGCCGGCACACCGACCTGTACGAGTGGGGACAACGCGGGACTCCGTTCACCCTGTCCGCCGAGATCCAGCGCCGTCTGCTGCCGGCCTCCTTCACATGCGAGGCCAGCGCGTTCATCCTGTCCGGTTGGCTCGAACCGGCCGCCAGCATCGGCGGGGACACGTTCGACTACAGCGTGAGCCGCCACGTGCTGCACTTCAGCGTCACCGACGCGATGGGTCACGGGGTGGCCAGCGCGCTGACGGCCACCCTCGGCGTGGGCAGCCTGCGCAACACCCGCCGCCGCGGGGCTGGCCTGGTGGAACAGGCCAATGCCGCGAACGCCGCGGTGGCCGCACACGCCGGCGTGCCCGGAAGCTACATGACCGCGGTGCTCGGCCGCCTCGATCTGCACACCGGAGTGTGCGCGCTGCTCAACGCCGGACACGTGCCGCCGCTCCTGGTACGTGGCGGGGATACGCAGCCGCTTGAACTGCCGGGCAACTTCCCGCTGGGCATGTTCGCCGACGCCGACTTTCACGACGGGGAGATCGCGTTGCAGCCCGGCGACCGCCTTGTGGTGGTCACCGACGGGATGCGGGAGCGCAACGCCGCGGAGTTCGACCTTTCGGGCGCATTGCGATCAATCGCTGGATTGCACCCCCGCGAAGCCGTCCGGGCCTTGGCCGACGCCGTGCTGCAGGTGGCCGGACCGAACCTGGCCGACGACGCCACCCTGCTGGTCCTGGATTGGTACGACGGGCACCGCGGCCGCCGGCGTACCGCCGCCGGCGCCGACACCCAGCGTGCCAGCGCGGCGCTGCCCGGCTGACTACCCGCCCGGGACGCCGTCCACGGACGGCGCAGCGGCTTCGGCCGCCCGGACGTCGTCATAGATGTCGATCACCCGGTCCACCGACGTGACCTTCAGTAGGCTCAGCACCGCAGGCTGCACCGCGGCCAGACGCAGCCGGCCGCCGACATCCCGCAGTGCCTTGTACATCACCACGAGTGCACCCAGTGCGCTGGAGTCCATGAACCCCACGCCAGCCATATCCACCACCACGTCCCGGTCACCGGCGTCGATCAGGCGCTGCAGCTCCTCGCGCAGCTGCGGGGCGGTCGCCATGTCGAGTTCACCGCGAACCTCGAAGACGAGGCAACCCCGGCCCGGCCGAGCCGACAACAGCAGATCCACAACGACCTCCCAGCGCGGGTGATTTGCGACCACCATATGCGCTGGGCGGTGAAACCACCGTTGACCGGCGTACGCCGGGACGCACCGAGCGGCCGTTTCGGCTCACCCACCGGGGGGTACGGCAGATCACAGGCGGGGGCAAAGATGAGCCGGCCTCGGTCACCACCGGGTCGAGGAGGATCTGCGGGATGCGCGTGACGATGACGCTGTCGCTGCCACGGCAACCGTCCTCGGTGACCCGCGCGCGGCAGATTCTGGCCACGCTTCTCAGCCTCACGGACGCCAGCGAGGAGGCCCGCGGCCACCTCGCCGTGCTCATCTCGGAAGCGTGCGCCAACGCGGTGGTGCACGCCGAGCGCGACAGCGCCGTTGATGTGACCATCCGCATCGACGACCACGAGTGCCTCATCGAAGTCGGCAACCGCGGCAGCGCCCCCGCCGGGGTCGGCACCGGGCTCGCCCGCGAGCTGCCCGACCCGTTGACCGTTGGCGGTCGCGGGCTGCCCCTGATCGCCGCACTGGCCGACACCGCCACCTTCGTCGCCGGGCGATCCGGTGACGTTCTGCTACGCATGACCAAACGCCTCGCCGCCACGCCGGGATCGACCGCCCCCGTAGCCGCGTCCCCAGGTGGAGACGGCAATTTTCGGTCGCCGCAGTCGGCCGGGAACTGATCGGCGCCGGTCGGACGCGGACCCATTTTACGCGGTGCTGTCTCTCGGCGGGTGTGAATCTCGGAGAGTTGGGTAGTCCATCCCCGCCGACGGCAACGAAGCCACCGGAACAGGAACACCGACAAGCTTCAGGAGACTGCCCAGATGAGCACGTCCAACCGCGGGAATACCGGCACCAACGTCGCGCGTAATCGTTCGCGGGGCGAGGAGACCAAGCCCTCGTTCAAGACCAGTGAACTGGTCGTCTACGTGCTCGCCGTCCTTGGCGTTCTGATCGCCTCCCAGATGGTCGGCGACGGCGCCAATAATGACGGCGGGGACTACTTCGCCGCTGACAAGGCGTGGTGGTACATCACCCTGCTCACCATCGGATATCTCGTCAGCCGCGGGCTGGCGAAGGCGGGCAGCCGCAGCAGCGACTCGGACCCGCGCACTGACTCGCACACCGACTGATCCCCTTTCACCAGCGCCCCGGCGGGTTTGGCCACTTACGCACCATGGCCCCCGCCGGGGTTTCGCTGTGTCGTCCAGGCTGAGAGTCGGCGCCGGCAGGTGTCAGGCGTGTTGACGCAGGACGCCAGTGGAGCCGTCGTTGCGCTTGGCGGCCAGCCGGACCGGGTCGGGCCAGCGCACGTCGTGCACCCAGCCCAGCTTCTCGAAGATCCAGATGAGACGTGCGCCAGGGTCGAGCTGGCCCTTGAGGACGCCGTGCCGGGCTCCGGTCGGGTCGGCGTGGTGGCTGTTGTGCCAGCTCTCGCCGAACGACAGGATCGCCAGCGGCCAGAAGTTCGTGGCCTTGTCCTTGCTGTTGAACGGCCGCTCCCCGATGACATGGCAGATGGAGTTCACCGACCAGGTCACGTGGTGCAACAGCGCCATCCGGACGAGCCCGGCCCAGAAGAACGCGGTGAACGCACCGGTCCAGGTGCCGGTGACCAGGCCACCGATCAGCGCCGGTAGGAGCAGGGAAACAGCGATCAGGGGCAGGAAAAGCCGGTCGACCACCCGGATACCGCGGTCGGCGAGCAGATCGGGGGCGAAGCGGGCCTTGTTGGTGGCCTCCTGGTTGAAAAACCAGCCGCAGTGCGCGTGCAGCAACCCCTTGGCCAGCGCGCGCACGCTCGTGCCGTAACGCCACGGTGAGTGCGGATCGCCTTCGCGATCGGTGAAGGCGTGGTGGCGGCGGTGGTCGGCAACCCATTCGGTCGGGGGCCCCTCGACGGCGAGTGACCCGGCCACCGCCAGGACAAGGCGCAGTGGGCGCTTGGCTTTGAACGACCCGTGGGTCAGGTGGCGGTGGAAACCGACGGTCACCCCGGCGATCGCAATCAGATATCCGACGCCCGCCATGGCTGCGTCCAGCGGCGACAAGCCCCATCCCCAGGCGACCGGGACTGCGGCGATCAGCGCAATGAACGGGGCAACGACGAATACCCACAGCATAACGATGCCGACGGTGGAATGCGTGGCCTCAAACAGCGGCTTGGGGGCGGGAAGTGCGTTCGGGCCAGCGTGCGTTTCGGGGAAGGTGACAGGTGCGCCCATCGCGCGGCTCCTCGGATTCTTTGCCGGCCACACGCGTAGGACGAATCCACGTCGTACCGGTGGCGGGCGAGTGCGGCAGATGAACACAGGGCCGCACAAGTCTTGACGGCCGTCGAGAACGGCTGCAGGCGGCCATCACGACATGAAACGTGGTAGCTGGGGGATACCCCGTCATCAACGCGGCAAACAACTCGGGAAGCCGCGTCCGTTGAATCCGCGATGCTGATCATGCCCGCTCGGTCCAGGGCCTCGACGGCGAGCCGTCGTCCGGCCCTCGCCGCCCGCCAGCGAGATCGTCTGACCGGCCACTGGACGCCGGCGCTCGGGCGAGCGCCGGCGTCAGGCACCTGGGCGGCTGCTCTTCGGACACGATCCTAGCCTGGTGCCATGGAACGTATTGAATTTCGCACAGCCGCGCAGGAGCTCGGCGTCGGTGTATCGTCGACGCTCGTCCCGATCCTCAATGGCGTCCCACTGCCCGAGCTGTTGCGCAGGATCGAGTTGCCCTTCGCCTGCCGTGAGGGCAAACCGAACCTCGCCGGCAGGTACGCGGGCCTGGTGGGGGATGAAGTGCGTTGGCCGAGTCGGCACTACCTCGGCGATCCGGTCCGCAGCTGGTTCGGCGACGGCGATACCGTCCTGCTCGGCTGCATCTGCAGTGACTGGGGCTGCTGGCCGTTCACGGCGATCGTTTCGGTAGCTCCGGACATGGTCACGTGGTCGGGCTACCGCACGGGGCATCGCGCGTGGGACTACCGCGAGCTGCGGGACTTCACCTTCACTCGCGGCCAGTACGAAGAGGCGTTGCGCGACACAGCGCGCTGAACCACCGAAGCGGAGCAATTCAGGCAGACCCACCCATCGGGCGGCGGAGCCGCTGTCCCCCCGCGGGCACTAACCTACCGAGCATGCGCATGTTGCACCTCGGGCTACGGGTCACCGACCTGGAGCGCTCGCTCGCCTTCTACACCGCGGTCGGGTACGCCAGGGTAGGCGCTGTCCCAGAGACGGAGTTCGGCAGCTTGACCCTGCTCCAGCTCCCCGACGACCCGTTCGCCAGCCTCGAACTCGTGCACGACCCCGCGCGACCGGTCAAGGACATCGGCGCCGTCAACCACCTCGTCGTCCACGTGGACGACCTCAGCGCCACGATCGCCGACCTGGCATCCAGGGGCGTCACGGCCGAGCCGCCGGCGGAGCTGGGGCCGGGGATGCGGACATCGTGGCTCACTGACCCCGACGGCTACAGGATCGAGCTCGTGCAGTGGCCACCCGGCCATCCGGCCGGCATGACGGCGGCCGATTTCGTCTGACAGCACTCCCTGGTCGTCGCTGGGCCGTCGAGGAACTTTCCGAGCGGCTGAGGCGCGCCGGCTTCACGTCTGTTAACGGGGGCAACCATGATCACTGAAGACCGGATCGAACGAGCCAGAGAGGTTTTCGAGCGAGCGGTATACACGGGCGACACCAGCGCGCTGGTAGACGCCGAGGAGGCCTTGAACGCGGTCGAGGCTGATACGGCGCTCGCGCGTGGGAAGATCCTGCATGCGCGATTTCAGAGCGCACCCGGCGACGCCGGTTCCCTGACCGCCGAGGATCCCGCCGAGCTGCCGCTGTTCGAACGCGCCCTCGAGTTGTACCGGGCGCTGGGCGACACCCGGGGCGAGGCCGAGGCCCTGTTCTGGATCGGCTGCCTCCACCAGTTCATCCGGCGTGACAACGAGACTGCCGTACCCCATCTGGAACGGTCATACCGGCTGGCGGCCGAGACCGGCGACAAGTGGACACAGTCCGAGGCGCTGCGGCACCTAGGCATCGCGGCCCACGCCGCCGGCCGCCTCGACGAGGCTCGCGAACAGCTCGAAGAGTCATCTCGCCTGCGCCGGGAAATCGGGAACCTCCCGGGCGTGGCCTCCAACCTGATTGGGCTGGCCTACATCGCCGCCGCTCAGAACCGTCGAACGGACGCGCTCGCAACCCTCGACGAGGCGCATACCATCGCCCAGGCGCACGAAGCCCACGCGATCGTGCGGCATGTCAGGCAGGCACGAACAGCAATCTGAGCGCAGCCGCGCGGGGCGGCGGAGCACGGCCCGACGTCATCTTGCACCCGGGCGAGCACGGCTGCGCAGGTAGCCTGCACAGGGCCGCCAGGAACTGGCACTGTGCAGGATCGAGCCCGGTCCGCCCAGGCCGAAGTCCGCGGACGGTATGAGGCTGGCAGAGAGTGGGCAAGATGAGGAGCGCCGCCGGAGCCGGTCGGCGGCTGGGATCGGAGGTTGGGATGCGCTGGCTACTTCTGCTGCTGATCGTGGTGATGGTCTTCGGCGGGATCTGGTTGTCTCGCCGAGCCCTTGGAGCTGGTAGGTCCGTGCGGCGAGGGTTCGACGAGCGGCATTGATCGGAACGCCGCAGTAAGCGGGCCACGCCCACCGCCGAGACATCGCGACGCGCGGCCCGGCGACCAGCGGTCGCCGGGCGGCTGTGGCACCAGGCGCTGTCTAGAGTGGTGGCGTGCGCATCCGGATCGAGGCCGGTGACCTGCCGGGCCGTCACCGCGGCGCCGTGACCGACGGGTTGCGGCGGGACAACGTGCACGTCGGCGTCCAGCGCAGGGGCGAGGTCGTCGACCGATTCCCGGCCGACGCGGAGTCGGCGACCTGGGAATTCGAGGTCGACAGCCGGGAGATCGACGGGCTGCTCGACGTCGGTGGGCCGTACGTGCACGGTCGGCCCGGCGCCCGGTTCCTCTACCTGAGCTGGGGTGCCGTCAACGGCGCCGAATTCGCCATGGTCAAGCGGGTCAAGCTCATGTTCGGCGACGTGCCGACCGACGTACTGCGTGCCGCCCACGACGGCGACGGGGTGCTGGTCGGCCGGCTCGGGCTGACCGACGGCAAGGGTGCGCCGCGCGCCGCGCGGGTGCGGCCTCCCGACATTGTCTGGGGCACACATCGGCCGTCGCCGGGGTGACCGCGCGAGTCACTCAGCCGGTCCGCGCTGTCGCGGCGTGCTCGGGTCGCATCCCTCTGCTGTGGTGCGTCGCAGCCGCCAGGCGCCGTCCAGCCTCCACTCGACCGTGTCAGCGGGGATAGGCCACGACCGAGTCCACGTACGACACTCCGGTGCCGGGTGTCCCGCCGAGGTAGAAGGACAGGTGGGTCACCTGGGCGAGGTTCAGCGCCCCGGGCGTCGCCCAGGTGGGGATGGCGAAGTCCGCGAACGGTATCCGGACCAGCCCCGGGGTGCGGCCGGTCATGTCCAGGTCGTACTGCCAGTACACGCCGGCGGCCTGGAACTGCACCGACAGGTTGCGGCCGACGGCGTCCGGCGCCAGCCAGAACTGGAGCCCGATGTCCGCGGACCAGTCCTGCGCGGTGGGGAAGGTGCGGGTCACACCGGCGTACCCCTGCGTGCCGAGCGTGTAGTTGAGCGCCATCGCGGCGCCGCTGTCGGCGTGCGCGCGGTCCAGCGCGACCGTGATCGGATCGCCGCTGGTGGCCGCCTGATAGGCCGCACCCAGTGCCTGGTCGGAGTCGTAGCCGTCGAAGTCGTCCACCGGTATCGGGTCGACCGCGGGGTTGATGGTGGTGAACGAGGTCGGGGAACCACCGGCCGTCGTGCCGGCAAGGTTCGTCGCGGTGACCCTCCAGTGGTACGTGACCCCGGGGGCCAGCGGCTCGGTGACGGTGTACGAGGTCGCGAGCAGCCCGGTCACGCGCAGCACGGGCGACGACAGGTCCGCCCGGCGGGAGACCACGAGCGTGTAGTACGCCGCACGCTCGGCCGGCGACCAGCTGAAGGTCGGGCGCTGGGCGACCCGCTGCGCTTCCCGCGCCGGGCTCTGCGGGCCGAACGCACCCGGCCGGGCCAGCGCGCCGGTGTGGGCGCCCACCCGTGCCGGGGCGGAGGCCTGGCGGTGCCCCCGCGCGTCCACGGCGACGACCCGGTACCACGCCCGCTCCCGCGGCGACCGCACGTCGATCCAGGGAGTGTCGTTGTCGGTGACCGTGCCGGTGGAGACCGTTCGCCACGGTCCGCGCGGGCCGCGGGTGGAGCGTTGAACGGTGTATCCGACGGCCGGTGAGGCACCGCGCCAGGCGAGCAGGTTCTCGCCGTACACCTTGGTCAAGCTGGTGATGACCGGAGCGTTGAGCCGTACCGGCGGCCGGTTGGCGGCGGGGTTCACGGCGGCGTTGAATTCCTCGATGGCCCGTACCGCCGCGCGCATCTCCGGCGTGTCGCCCGGGTAGTGCAGGGTGAACCCGTCGTCGTGCGGCACGTAGCCGTGGTCGTCGGCGTGGGGGAACAGCGACCAGAAGAGCGTGCCGGTCACGCGCGGGTCCGCGGCGAGGGGGGCGAGCAGCTCTGAGCTGGCGAAGGTGGAGCCGTACTCGCCGGCGATGTAGACCTTGCCCGCCGCTGTCACGGTGGCGGCGTCCGCCAGCATCCGCGCCGCGTCCGGCGGGTAGTAGTGGGCGTCGACGATGTCGACGGCCGGCGACTCCAGCGTGGCCGCGCTGATGCCGGGCGCGGCCACCAGGTGCCGGGGCGCGAGCTGGTGCAGGTACGTGGAGATGTCGGTGACCCACTCGGGCGTCATACCGCTCAGCTCGTTGCCGAGTTCCCAGGCCATGATGGTCGGTTCGGCGCGCAGCGCCCGGCCGGTGATCGGGTTGACGTGATTCAGCAGGACCGCGATGTACTCCTTGAACGCGGCGACGGCCCTCGGGTCGGTGTAGAAGGCGGACTCCGGCAGGCCCAGCCAGGTGGTGAAGTCGCGGAAGCCGCCGTGGTAGTAGGACCAGTTGTCGGTCAGCGGGATCAGCAGGCGAAGGCCGAGGCGGTGGGCCTGGGCGATCGCGTAGTCGATGGTGGCGAACGCGTCGGCGTTGAACTCGCCGAGAGACGGCTCGATGCTCAGCGGCGTACCGGTGGAGATGCCCAGGGTGTGTGACCGGACGACCGTGGAGCCCATCGCCTTGGCCGTTCGTAGCGCGTCGTCGATGCGAAACCGGGTGGGGTAGTCGACGCCGCCGACGTTCTCGTCCAGGCCGAGCCAGTAGATGTTGGGGCCACCGAATCGGAACGGCGCGCCGCCGAGCGTGAGGCCGGTCCCCGAGCGGGTGACGAATTCCCGGGCGTGCGGGTTGCCGCCGCCGTGGCGCGCGCCGGCCGCATCGGCCGCCGGACCGGCAACGGCGGCCGGTGGACCAGCGAACATCGCGCCGCCCATGGTCAGCAGAAGGGCGACGGTCAGGGCGCACCACCGGCGCACGCTGTACCGAGAACGTGACTCAGCCCCCACGACGACCTCCCCGCCGCCCGCACCCCGACGGTGCGGCTCCGACGGTACCCATCGCACTACTTAACCGGTTCAAATGCAAGTCCTTGAATGTACGCGCCTCGGCCTGGCAACCACGACGAGCGAGGGGTCACCTGTCCTGACGAGCCCGCCGGCAGGGTTCACGCCGGCGGGTTGCGGAACCCTTCGATGGCGGTTTCCCAGGCCGACCGGTACGAGGAGACCGGAACGGCAAACCACCGCTGATAGACCGGCGGGTCGTCGTAGCCCTCGCTGCCGTCGCCTTCCAAGATGAAGACCTCGTCGCCGGTCTGCCACAGAAGCAGGCTCCACCCCTGATCGCGGTCCCAGTACGGCGATTCGATCGACCCGCACGGCGCGTCCGCGGGCGTCCACCCCCGCATCTGCCGCGTGGACCTGTCCCACCACGGGAAGCACACGTCGATGTCCCAGGACGGGACGACGTAGCGCAGGTTGGTCCACGACGCCCGGTCTGCGCCGTCGCCGACCTGCACGTCGGTGGCTTCGACGACGAAGTCCGGCGCCCGGGGAAAGGCGCTGAGGTCCAGGGCGTGCACGTCCTCGTCCCACGTGCTCAACGGTTCCTGCCGCACGACACCGCCCTCCCCGGACACACACCCTAACCGCCCTGCCGGACGGCTCAGCCGGCCGGTCGCTTCGCATGCGGTCAGAGCGTGATTCGGTGGGACTTCAGCTCCCGGACGCGAGCGTCCCGCCCGAGTCGTTGCCGCGGCTCCCGCTCGCCCTCGGTTCGGTGCCCAGGGACGGCATCGCCTGGATGAGGGTCCGGTGGATGTACGCGAGGTTGGGGTCGGACCACTCCACGGGAGTCGAGTCGGTCTCCCCCTCCGCAGCGTCCCAGTCCAGATCAGGGGCCTCGCCGTGCTGGTACACCCACCACATGTTCCCCCACGGGTCGATCATCCGGGAGAAGAGCGTCCCGAAGAAGTCTGTCGGTTGGGTGACGATCCGCGCGCCGCGCTCCGCGGCTTGCGCGAGGACACCTTCCACGTCGCCGACGTAGATCTGTGTCAGTTGCGGTAGGAAGGGCCAGCCCGGCTTGCGCTCCGCGAGCATCAAGGTGGTGCCGCCGATCTCAAGCTCGGCGTGGAGCAGCAAGCCGTCGATGTCGACGGTGCGGGCGTCGAGGTGTTCCGCGCCGCCGAACACCTCCCGGAGGAAGGCGATCGCGGTCTGGAACGACGGCCCGGCGGCGCACTGGGTGGGCCGTTCGCTGAACGGGACGGCTCAGTGCTCAGCGGGCGCGGTGGTGGGCAGGGTGACCGTCATCGTGGTGCCGACGCCCGGCCGGCTCGTCGCCGTGATCGTCCCGCCGTGATTGGTGACGAGCTGCCGAGCGATCGCAAGCCCGAGGCCGCTGCCCCCGCCGGCACGGTCCCGCGCGTGGTCCGCCCGCCAGAACCGGTCGAAGATGTGGGGCAGGTCCTGCGGTGCGATGCCGGCACCGGTGTCGGACACGCTCACCCGGCCGCCGGCGGGCTCCCCCCGTACGGTCAGGGTGACCGATCCGCCGGGCCGCGTCGCCGCCACGGCGTTGCGGATCAGGTTGCCGAGCACCTGCCGGAGCCGGTCGGGGTCGCCCGCCACGTACACCGGCCCCGCCGCGTCGACCCGCATCGTCAGACCCGCCGACTCGGCGAGTGCCGCGTGGCTGAACCGGCACGTCTCCGCCAGTTCGCAGAGATCCACCCGAGTCCGGTGCAGCGTCATCGCCCCCGCCTCGGCCGTGGCCAGATCCTGCAGGTCGTCGACGACGCGCTGCTGCAGCAGCGCCTCCTCGTGCAGCGAGGCGATCAGCTCCGGGCTGGCCGGCAGCACCCCGTCCTTCAGCGCCTCCAGGTACCCACGCAGGTTGGCCAGGGGCGTGCGCAGTTCGTGGGCCACGTCGGCGACCATGCGCCGTTGCCGCTCCTCGCTGCGTTGCAGGGACTCGGCCATCTGATTGAAGGTGCGGCCCAACTCGGCGAGTTCGTCGTTCCCCCGCACCCGGACCCGTTCGTTGAGCTTGCCGACGCTCAGCCGGCGGGAGGCCCGGGTCAGCGCGGCGATGGGGCGGAGCACCCGCCGGCTCAGCAGGAGCGCACTCAGGACCGCTGCCGCCGCCACGACCGCCGCCGTCAACGAGACGGGTCCCCGGGGCAGCTTCGCCGGCTCCTCGTCCTGCGCACCGACGTAGACCTGGACCGGCTGCGGCGCGAAGGCCGCGGTCTGCGCGACGAAGACGCGTTGCACGCAGTCCGACTTCGGGCCTTCGCTCATGGCAACGCAGGGACGCACCAGCGTCGCCAGGTGCGGTCCCGTCGTGTCGCTCTGCGGCTGCATCGCGGTGCGGCACTTCTGCGCCGCCGGGTGGTGCGGATCAGCCGCGACGGGCAGCGGAACGCCGTACTGCGACCGGTCGGCCCGGACGGCGGCGCCAGCGGCGGTCAGGCAGGCGGCGTCGCGCAGCGCCTTCTGGTACTGGACGGTCGCCACCAGCACGGTTTTCGCCAACCCCTGGGCGGTTGTGTTCTGTGGAAACCGGATGACGGGCCGGGGGTCGACGAGGATGGGCGGGCCGGCCGTCGGTCGCGCCTCCCGCCCGGCCAGCAGGTCGGAGTCCGCCAGCACCCCACCCGTCTCGGTCACCACCCGGATCCGCTCCCTGGTGCGCACCGAGAGCTCGCGCACCCGTGTCGCCACCGCGTCCCAGGTCCCGAGGCTGCCGTACCCGGCGAGGCTGGCGGTGATCGAAGCGAGCTCGTCCTGGTCGGCCGCGACCGTCGCGGTGAACTCCCGCGACGCCTGCCGCAGCGTCAACCATCCCGTCGCCCCGGTGGCGGTGACGGCGATGAGCATCGTCATCAGGAGCACCCGGAGCCGGAAGCTCATCGGGGTTGCTCCGGCATGCGGTAGCCCCGGCCGTACACGGTCTGCACGTACGCCGGTTCCGCCGGGTCATCCTCGATCTTGCGACGCAGGTTCATCACGTGCGCGTCCACCGTGCGTTCCTCGATGTACCGATCGAACCCGAAGGCACGGTCGATGATCTGCGCCCGGCTGAACACCCGGCCCGGCTCGGCGGCGAGCGTCCGCAGGATGCCGAACTCCTTGGGGGTGAGCGGAACGGGCTCCCCCCGGACGCGGACCTCGAACCGGGCGGCGTCGATGACCAGGTCACCGACGGTTACCACCTCCGGGTCGGCGGCGAGCCGCCCGGCCCGGCGCAGGAGCACGCGCACCCGGGCGGCCAGTTGCCGCGGGCTGTACGGCTTCGTGACGTAGTCATCGGCGCCCAGGTCGAGACCGAGGAGGATGTCGTTCTCGGTGCTGCGGGCGGTCAGCAACATGATCGGCATGTCGGACTCGGCCCGCAGGATCCGGCAGACGTCGAGCCCGTCCACGGCGGGCATCATGACGTCCAGGATGAGCAGGTCGGGCCTGTTGCTCCGGCACCGCTCGAGTGCGGTCTGCCCGTCCGCCGCCACCTGCACGCTGTGGCCCTCGCGTTCGAGGTAGAGCCGGATCAGCTCCGACTGCTTCCGGTCATCCTCGGCGACCAGTATCCGCGCGGCCAACGCTTCCCTCCTCGGTGTGACAGCGGCGTGCGGGACGTCCGTCCGGAAAGGCGGACCTCCGCACGGACGGTTGCGGCAAGCCACCGGCGCGTCACGCCCTGACGCCCGCCCGCTCGCTATCATCGCCCGCCGAAATGCCGTACCCAAGGCCTGGCCGGGGTGACCGACGGACCGCACGGGCATCGCACAGCTTCTTCACGGAATTCTCATAACCCCCGCCATAGCCTGACGCCCGCTTCGCCACACCGTCAGTTCCGATGCAAGGAGATGGCACCGTGCCGATTTCAACAGCAGCGCGCGCGACGCTCGGTTCGGCCGCGTTGGTGTTCGCCCTCGCCGGCTGCGGCGGCGGCGACCAGGAACCGTCGGTCGCCTCCGCCGGCGGCCCCCCGGCGGCCGTCGCCAGCGGCGACGCGGTGAGCGAGTACGTGGAGGGCGTGCGGACGTACGTGGCATGTCTGCGCGCGGAGGGCGTTGAGGTGACCGACCCGGACGCCAAGGGGAGATACGAGTTCAGCGGCGACGCTCGGGGGTTGAAGCGCGATCCCAAGTTCCGGGCGGCGCAGACCACGTGCGCGGATCGCCTGCCGCCAATGCCGGAAGGGCTGGAGGAAAAGCCGGCCCTGACCCCTGAGGAAGTCCAGGCGAAAGGCCGCTACGCGAAATGCATGCGGGAGAACGGCGTAGCCGACTTCCCCGACCCCGGGCCGGACGGGCACTGGCCCGAGTCGAGCGACGGCAAGCCCGCCTGGGACCAGGACGGCCCCGCGGTCAAGCGGGCCGAGGCCGCGTGCGGCTCGATCATCGGGTCGCCGGCCAGCCCCGGGCCGGGCAAAGGCTGAGCTGAGGCGAGTCGTCCGGACATGGTTGAGGGGGAAGCACGGGTGAGCGCGGTGGATGGCCCGAGCGTCGGCGGGCGACGGCGACGACAACGGCTCCGGGCCTGGGCGATCGTGGGCGCCGGTACGACGGTCCTGGCGGTGGCGGCCGCTGCCACCATCGGGCTGGACACCGGCCGGTCCGAGGCACCGACCGCCGATCCGCGCGCGTTCAAGACCGTCCCCGTCACCCGGGGCGACCTCGTGGAGTACCTGGTGCTGGACGGTGCAGTGGGGTACGGCACGCCGGTGCCGATGAGGTGCGCGGCCACCGGCACCGTCACCTGGATCGCGGCGGCCGGCGCCGTCGTACGGCGTGGCAAGGCGCTGCTGCGGGTCGACGATCAGCCGGTGGTGCTGCTGTACGGCCGCCTGCCGATGTTCCGCCAGCTCGCCGAGGCACCGGCCGGCGCGGAACCAACGTCCGGCCGGGACGTCGAGCAGTTCGAGCGCAACCTGCGCAGCTTCGGCTACACCGGGTTCACCGTCGACGACACGTACTCCGCCGCCACCACCAGGGCGGTGAAAAGCTGGCAGCGGGACCTCGGCAAGCGGGAGACCGGGCGGGTCGAGCCGGGCGACGTGGTCTACGCGCCGGGCGCGGTGCGGATCGCCCGGCATTCCCTGCGGGTCGGCGCGCCCGTCCCCGCCGACGTGCTCGCCTGGACCGGCACGACGCGCGTCATCACCACCACGGTGGAACGAGCCGACGCAGGCTGGGCCACCTCCGGAGTGAAAGTGACGGTCACTTTGCCCAGCGGGCGCGCCATTCCCGGCACCGTGGACGGGATCGGGGAAGAGGCGACCGCGGCCGGCCCGGTCGGCGACACCGCCGAGCCGGGCGAGGGCGGTGACGCCGCCACCCGGGTTCCCGTCACGGTGGCCGTCGCGGACCAGAAGGCGCTGGCGGCCGCGGACACGGGCACCGTGGAGGTGCGCCGGGTCGCGAAGGAGCGCAGGAACGTCCTGACCGTGCCGGTCAGCGCATTGCTCGCCCTCGCCGAAGGCGGGTACGGGCTGGAGGTGGCCGACGGCGCGTCCCCCCGGATCGTCGCGGTCAGGGCGGGCATGTTCGCCGACGGCCGCGTCGAGGTGACCGGCGCCGGCGTCGACGCCGGAATGAACGTACGGATCCCGCAGTGAGCCCCGTCGTGCAGCTCGAGGGGGTCACCAAGACCTACCCGGGCGGGGTGACCGCGCTGCACGGAGTCGACCTCACCATCGACCCGGGCGAGCTGATCGGCATCGTGGGCCCGTCGGGCTCCGGCAAGTCGACCATGTTGCACCTGCTCGGCACGCTCGATCGGCCCTCCGCCGGAACGGTCCGCATCAACGGGCACGACGCGGCGCGGCTGTCCGACCGGGCGCTGTCGGCTCTGCGCGCCACCACGATCGGCTTCATCTTCCAGCAGTTCCATCTCGCCACCGGCACGCCCGTGCTCGACAACGTCGCCGACGGGCTGCTCTACTCCGGCGTACCGCTGCGGCACCGGCGGCGCCGCGCACAGGCGGCGCTCGTCCGGGTGGGGTTGGCCCACCGGCTCGACCACCTGCCGCACGAGCTTTCCGGCGGGGAGCGGCAGCGGGTGGCGATCGCCCGTGCGGTCGTCGGGGAGCCGGCTCTGCTGCTCGCCGACGAACCGACCGGGAACCTCGACTCGGCCTCCGGCGGCAGCGTGCTGGAGCTGCTGAGAGAGCTGCACGATGCCGGCACGACCGTCGTCGTGATCACCCACGATCACAGCGTCGCGGCGCAGCTGCCCCGGCGGGTCGAGCTGCTCGACGGACACGTCGTCCGGGACGCCGTGCTGGAGGTGCCGCGGTGAGCGCTCAGCTTCGGACGCGCCGGCTGCCGCTGTCGGACATCGCACGTCTCGGCGCGGTCGGGCTGCGGTCGCGGCCGCTGCGGGTCTTCCTCTCGGCGCTGGGCATCGCCATCGGCATCGGTGCGATGGTCGCCGTGGTCGGCATCTCCACCTCCAGTCGCGCCGAACTCGACCGGACCCTGGCCAGGCTCGGCACGAACCTGCTGACCGTCAGCCCCGGCCGCACCGTCGCCGGCGAGGACGCCAAGCTCCCCACGGACGCCACCGCCATGGTCGGGCGAATCGGGCCGGTGCAGGCCGTCGCCGCCACCGGACAGGTCGACGCGTACGTCTACCGCAACGAATTCGTGCCGGCGGGGCAGACCAGCAGCGTCGTGGTGCTGGCCGCCGACCTCAACCTGCCGCGGACCGTCGGGGCCACGATGTACGCCGGGTCCTGGCTGAACTTGGCCACCAGCGCGTACCCGGGGGTGGTGCTGGGCTCCCGGACCGCGACGCGCCTCGACGTGGCGACGCCGGGCATGCGCGTCTGGCTGGGCCAGCGCTGGTTCTCCGTCGTGGGTGTCCTCGACCCGGTGCCGCTGGCGCCGGAGTTGGACAGCGCCGCCCTGATCGGGTGGGAGGCCGCCGAGAGGTACGCCGGCTTCGACGGCCACCCCACCACCGTGTACGCCCGCTCGGTGGAGAGCCAGGTCGGCCGGGTCCGGGCGGTGCTCGGCCGCACCGCCAACCCGGCGGCGCCCAACGAGGTGGCCGTCTCCCGGCCCTCGGACGCGCTCGCCGCCAAGCAGGCGACCGACGAGGCGCTCACCGCATTGCTGCTTGGCCTCGGCGCGGTCGCGCTCCTGGTCGGCGGGGTCGGCGTGGCCAACACGATGGTCATCTCGGTGCTCGAACGGCGTACCGAGATCGGCCTGCGGAGGTCGCTGGGCGCCACGCGGAGGCACATCCGCATGCAGTTCCTCACCGAGTCGCTGATCCTGTCCGGCATCGGCGGCGGCGGCGGGATCCTGCTCGGCGTCATCGCCACCGGCGGGTACGCGCTGACCCAGGGGTGGCCGACCGTCGTTCCGCCATGGACCACCGCCGGAGGTCTCGGCGCCACCCTCGTGATCGGCGCGCTGGCGGGGCTGTACCCGGCGCTGCGGGCCAGCCGGATGGCGCCTGCCGAGGCGCTCGCCGCTTCGTGAGTTGCCGGGTGAGGGCCATCCCCGGACCGGTGGCGAACCGGATGAGTTCGTCGATCGTGAACACCGGGGCGGGCCGGAACGCGGTGCCGGGGCTCGCCTCCCCGGTGAAGTTGGTCGAGCTGACACTCACGATCGAGCCGACTCCCCGGTGCGGCGTCACCCCGTTCTCCAGCTGGCCGCCCCGCTTCCTGCTCGTCAGGACCGACCACCGTTAGCCGCGAAGAACACCGTCAACAGCCCGCGGCCCGACCGTCGACCACGACGGCGCGTTACGCCGCCGACGGGGTGGCGGCCGTCGCGCTCGGGCTCGGGCGTGTCAACCTGTACTGGGCCCGCGCGGGCTGGCTGCTGCGCTGCGGGTGCTGGAATGGCTCGCCCAGCTTCGCACCAGCGCGCTCGTCGCACACCCGCACGCGGCGTCCGCCGTGGACACGGAGGTCGTCCGATGCCCGACACCAAGCAGCGGCTGCTCGACGGCGCGGTGAGTGCCATCCGCGAGCACGGCATCGCCGGCGTCTCGGCCCGCACCATCGCCGCCGCGGCCGGCGTGAACCAGGCGTTGGTCTTCTACCATTTCGGCAGCGTCGACGAGCTGCTCGTCGCGGCCTGCCAGGCCAGCACAGCCGAGCGCGTGGCCGCCTACGCCGACCGGTTCGCCGCCGTGCAATCGCTGCGCGAGCTGCTGGCGGTAGGTCGGGACCTGCACGCCCGGGAGCGGGAGCTCGGCAACGTCTCCGTGCTGGCGCAACTGCTCGCCGGCGCCCAGAACGACCCGGCCCTGGCCGGGCCCACGGCGGCCGCCCTGCAGCTGTGGATCGACGAGCTGACCGGGACCCTGCACCGCCTGTTGGCCGGCTCGCCGGTCGCCGAGGTCGCCGACGTCCCTGGGCTGGCTCGCGCGGTGGCCGCCGCGTTCGTCGGGCTCGAACTCTACGACGGCGTCGACCCCGCCGGCGCCGCGCAGGCGCTGACCGCCCTGGACCAGCTGGCGCTCCTCGTGGACGTGGTGGACGCGCTCGGCCCGGTCAGCCGGCGGGCGCTCCGCACCAAGATCAGCAAGGCGGCGGGCCGCCGGGCGTAAGGCGGCGGGCAGGCGGCGAGGCTTGGGCGTCGGTCGTCCGGCGATCCGCCGGTAGGCGTTGAGGACTACGTTGGCGTGCGGGCCCACGTGACGGCCGCGCTGCGTCGGTTGCGGGAGGAGGGGCCGCGGCAATCCGTCGTGGTGATCGCGAAGTCGCTGGGCTCATCTGCCGCGGCGTTGGTGGCTGAGCGCGGGCTGCCTGCCGTGTGGCTGACTCCGGTGCTGACGGATGACTCCGCTGTGGAGTCGACCGCCGCAGGTCCGGCTCCCGCCCTGCTCATCGGTGGGTCCGCGGGCAGGCTGTGGGTCCCGGCGGCGGCCGAGGCCACCGGCAAGCAGACACTCACGCCGAGATGTTGGCGATTCTGGGTACCCGCCATGGGAGAGTTCCTCGACCCGCTGATGCCCGTGCGCTCAGTCAATCACTAGACCTGGCAGGTCTTGTGCGGTGGCCCGGCGACAACTCATGATGATGATCACTCGACGAGGGCGGCGTGGTGTTTCGGTCGGCGTTCGTCGCCGCGTTCCGGCGCAGGGCGGCCTTCGCGCGGCGCAGCGTCGCTGCGGCGGGTTGCTCCGGACGGTGCGGCCGCATCCCGGCGGCGACGACCAGGATGACGCCGGCCATCAGCACGATGTCCCCCGCACTGACAGCCAGCTTCGCGGGGCGGAAAGGGATGTTGTCGCCGAGCCAGGCGATTTTCGTGTGCTCGTCACGCCAGGCATGCTTCGGTGACTCGTCCACGTCGGCGAGGAGGTGCTCGGGGACACCGGCAGCGACGGCCGCGTGATACGACCCGGGCATCCGTCCGTTGGCCGCGATAGCCGCCGCGTTCGCCGCACCGCCGAGGAGGACCAGGCAGCCCGCCACGGTCAGCGCTCTACTGCGCCCGGGGAGGTTGGCCAGCACCCACACGAAGAACAGCGCGTAGATCACCGTTAGAGTCGGGACGGGCAGGGTGTCCCGGAGGACCTGGCGGACCGCCTCGGACTTGAAGTCCGCCACCTGCAACGCGAACGCCACCCACGGCAGCACGAGCAGGCGCAGCCGATGACGTGCCAGATTGGCCAGCCGGCCGCCGGCCGCGTATCCCACTCCCGCCCCGATGCCGAACGCCATGGCCCAGAGCAGGAGCAGGGTCACGCTCATGAGCTGGGGTCAGTTCCCCATGACGTTGGGGGCGCCGGCGGTATAGAGCACGGTGCCCACCGTGGCCAGGCCGATGACGATTCGCCACACCTTTGTCCGCATACGTTTCCCCGATCCTGATCCGAAGCCGTCTCGATCGAGACAGTGGAGGTTAACCCACGCGGCCGCCATCGTCAGCCCGGAACGTTCCGGTCATCGTCCCTTCAGGACCGGTGGGGAGGCCGCTCAGGAGGTGGGTTCGCGGCTTTTGATCTTCGTGAGTCGCACATCCTCCTCGCCGTAGCCGAGGGAGGCGTAAAACGCTCGAGCGCCGGCATTCGCCGCGCCTGTTTCGAGGGTCAGGCGCATGAAGCCGTGCTCCGCCGCCCACAACTCGGCGGCCTGCATCAGCCGCGCACCGATACCGCGGCGTTCCATCGACTCCGCGACGACCAACTCGCCCACGTAGGCATCCACCTCTCCGGTGAAGTGCTCGCGAGTGCCGACGCTGATCAAGCCAACGACTTCCTCGGCGACGACCGCGAGGTAGACGGCATGCCCTGCCGCAGTGGACTCGTCCAATGACCTCTCGACCCAACCCGTCACCGCACTCTCCACCGCGGCTTGGTCTCGCCACGGTGCGACGCCGATCGCGAGTCGGTCCGCCAGGGCAATCGCCCCTGGCCTGTCCCGTTCGTCGTAGGGACGAATCTGCACAGAGGAGTCGGTCACCTATCGATGATGCCAAGCGCGGACGAGAAGAGTAAGCCCCATGTCTGGCGCACCCACGCGTTGACGCTCGGCTCCCGGCCTCGACGGGCGGGCCGTCGTCGCGCCGGCCGGGGGCTAGGTTGTTCGGATGAGTCTCCTCGATGACGTGGCGGATCGTGACGGCTGGCGGTGCTGGGTGTGCGACGAGCCCGTCGACGCCGACATGTCGGTGAACGACCCGCGTGGTCCCAGCGTCGACAGTCGCACCGCCGACCGGAAGGCCAAGGTCGCCGAACGGCTCGCGCACCGTGCCTGCAACACCCGCAAGGGCGCGGTCAAGGTGGTCATCGCGTGGCCGGACCGTCTGCACGTGGTCGAGCCGGCGCCGCTGATCGCCGTCGCCGAGCGCCTCGAGCGCAAAGGTGGGCGCGAACTGGTCGCCCGCTGTCCGACCGAGAGGGACGCCCGGGAGACGGCGGACTGGCTGGTCGACCGGTTCTCCCGGCTCGTACCCGGACTGCCGGTGACCGCGAGCGTCGACGCAGGCGGCGGTCAGTTCCTCGTCGCACTGACCACCGGTCGCCGCTGACCAGCAGCGTGCCGCGGGCGGGAGGACTCTGCCCGGATTGCCTGGGCAGGCGTGTCGGAAGCTGGCGGCCCTCGACGAACACCTACAGGCGTGGGTCGACCGGTTCGGATTCGAGTGCGAGGACGGCGAACACCGGTTCGTGGACCCGCCAGAGTGGTTCACCGGCCGCCACGCGTTCGAGTGCTTCGAGGCCGAGGGCGTACTCGCGCAGCGCGAGCGAACGTTTGCGGCCGAGGCCGCGCTGGCGCAGCCGGTCGAGGTTGGCGGGCTCGGTGTAGTCGGGGCCGTAGATGATGCGCAGGTATTCGCGTCCGCGCACTTTGATGCCAGGTTGGGCGAGTCCGCGGCGGGTGCGTTGCAGGTTGGCGGATGGCTTGACGACCATGCCCTCCCCGCCGGTGCCGGTGAGTTCCTCCCACCAGGCTATGCCGGCGGCGGTGGAGCCGGGTTCGGTGGCGTCGACAACCAGTCTGCGGGTGGTCCGGATCAGTTCGGGCGCGGCGAGTGCCAGCCGGTCCGCGATCGCGAGGTGCCAGCCATGGTCGCGGTCGTGATACGTCGACGCTTCGCTGGCGAGAATCTGGAACGGCGCCAGTTGCACCCCGTCGAGGCCGTTGGTCGCCCAGCAGTAGCGGCGGTAGGCGTCGGTGAAGGCGTTGGCGTTGACGGCGCGGGATTCGGTGCGCTCCAGCAGTTCGGTGACGTCGAGGCCGGCCGCCTGTGCGGCCCGCAGTGCCTGGACGGCCGCGGGCAGGGTGGCGCGGGCCGCGGCGCCGACCGCGGCGTACTGGTTGCGCAGCAGGTCTTCAGCCTTGGCTGACCACGGCAGCAGCTCGCAGTCCATGAGGAGCCACCCGGTGCGCAGATCGTCCCACAGCCCGGCTGCGGCAATCGCCGCCCCGAGCCGATCGAGGAGCCCTTCCGTGAGGTCCGGGTCGAAGAACGGGCGGCCGGTGCGGGTGTACACCGCGCCGGTCGTGCCAGTGGCCGCGCCGAACCGGGCTCTGGCCACCTGCGGGTCGCGGCAGACGAGCGCGACGGCGCGGGAGCCCATGTGCTTCTCTTCGCAGATGAGCTGGGCGATGCCGTCGGCCCGGTAGCTGTCGAACGCCTCCGCCGGGTGTTCGAGCAGATCGGGTAGCGCAGAGGTGGCGCACGGAGCGATGGTCGGTGGCAGGTACAGCAGCCACCGCGGGTCGAGGGCGAAGCGGCTCATCACCTCCAGCGCCCCTGCGGCGTTTTCCTCGCCGATGGTGACCCGGCCGTGATAGCGGGTTTCGACAACGCGCTTGCCGAGCACATCGGTGATGTCGAGCACGTCGGCCGCACGCCGTGTGACGTTCCCGTCGGGCGCGGTCGACGGTTGATCGGCCGGCGGGAACGGCTTCACCGGGGCGTACCAGACCTGCTGGGCAGGCACGGAAACGACCACCTTCTCCGGGTAGCGCAGCGCGGTGAGCTTCCCGCCGAACACGCACCCGGTGTCCAGGCACATGGTGTTGTTGACCCACTCCGGCTCCGGCGTGGGCGTGTGTCCATACAGGACCGTCGCGGTGCCGCGGTAGTCGTTGGCCCACGGGTAGCGCACCGGCAGCCCGAACTCGTCGGTCTCGCCCGTGGTGTCGCCGTAGAGAGCGAAGCTGCGGACCCGCGCCGACGCCCGGCCGTGGTAGGCCTCCTTCAACCCGGCGTGGGCGACGACGAGCCGGCCGCCGTCGAGGACCAGGTGCGAGACCAGGTCGCGGCAGAACACTTCGACCTGTTTGCCGAACTCCTCCGTCTCCTCGGCGAGCTGGGCGAGGGTCTCGGCGAGGCCGTGGGTGACCTGGACGTTGCGGCCGGACAACGCCCGGACCAGCTTGTTCTCGTGGTTTCCTGGCACCGCCAACGCGTGCCCGGCGGCGGTCATGCCCATCACCAGGCGGAGCACGCCGGGCGAGTCGGGGCCGCGGTCGACGAGGTCACCGACGAACACCGCCTTGCGGCCCTCGGCGTGGGCAGCGTCCACCGCACGGCCGTCGCTGTCGCGAGCGATCGTGTAGCCGAGCCGGTCGAGCAGGGCCTCCAACTCGGCGCGGCAGCCGTGGACGTCGCCGATGACATCGAACGGGCCGGTCTCGTGCCGGTGGTCGTTGAGCAGCCGTTCCCGCACAATCCTGGCGTTCGCCACCTCGTCTTCGCTGCGCAGGACGTGGACCTTGCGGAAGCCCTCCCGGGCGAGGCTGCGCAGCGAGCGGCGGAGCTGGTCACGCTGACGGCGCACGACGTGGGTGCCGAAGTCCCGGTCAGGGCGAGCCGCGTTGCGATCGAGGCACAACCTCTCGGGCAGGTCGAGGACGATCGCAACGGGCAGCACGTCGTGGGCGCGGGCAAGCTCGATCAGTTTCTTGCGGGCGTCGGGCTGCACGTTGGTCGCGTCGACCACGGTGAGGCGGCCGGCGGCCAGGCGCTTGCCGGCGATGTAGTAGAGGACGTCGAAGGCGTCGGCGGTGGCCGACTGGTCGTTCTCGTCGCCGCAGACCAGGCCCCGACAGAAATCGCTGGAGATCACCTCGTACGGGCCGAAGTGGCCGCGGGCGAAGGTCGACTTGCCGGATCCGGATGCGCCGACGAGCGCGACGAGGCACAGCTGCGGGATGGTCAGGTCCCGCGGGCTTGCTGCCGGCGGTGGCGTCAGCGTGGGGTGTTGGCTTGTCACGGCGTGTCCTCCGCGGGCGGTGCGTACGTGAACACGGCCATCTGGGTGGGCGGTCCGACGTCCGGATCGTCGACGCCGACGGGCAGATACCGCACCCGGTAGCCGTGTGCCGCCGCGACACCGTCGGCCCAGGCACGAAACTGCGCCCGGCTCCACTCGAATCGGTGGTCACGGTGGCGCATCGACCCGGCGGGCAGGTCGGGATAGCGGACGTTGTACTCCACGTTCGGCGTCGTCACCACCACCGTGCCAGGGCGGGCGTGGGCGAACACGGTGCGCTGGAGCGCCCCCAGCCGGGGCGGGTCGACGTGCTCGACGACCTCCATCAACACCGCCGCGTCGAACCCGGCGATCCGCTCGTCGCGGTAGGTCAACGACGACTGCAGCAGGCGCACCCGCTCCCGCTGACGATCCGCCATCCGTTCCAGCCCAAGCCGCCGGGCCGCGACCTGCAGGGCCCGGTGCGACACGTCCACGCCGAGCACCTCGGTGAACGCCGGATCGGCAAGGAGCAATCGGATCAGTGCACCCTCGCCACAGCCGAGATCGACGACACGGGCGGCGCCGGCCGCGCGCAGCGCGGCAACCACACTCGCCAGGCGCTGCTCGACCAGGGACCGCCGCGGCGGCGGGTCCTCCTCCGTCGGGCTGTCGGGGACAGCATTGTCCAGCATCTCCGGTTCGCCGTCGTCGACCTCGGCGAGCCGCCCGACCGCCGTCGCCACGAGTGCGCGCTGGTGGGACAGGTACCGGCGGGTGATCAGTTCCCGAGCCGGGTGCGCTCGCAGCCAGCCCTCACCAGCCCGGATCAGCTTGTCCACCTCATCGGTGCTGACCCAGTAGTGCTTGGCATTGTCCAACACCGGCAGTAGGACGTACAGATGGTTCAACGCGTCACCGAGCCGCAGGGTGCCGGTCAGCCGCAGGTCGACGTAGCGGGAGTCCCCCCACCCCGGCACCTGCGGATCGAGCGGCACCGGAGTCGCCGCAACCGACCAGCCGAGGGGGCCAAACAGCCGCGTCGCAACGTCCGGCCCGCCGCGGCACGGCAACGCCGGCACACAGAATTCCAACGGCAGCGGCCGTCCAGGCAATTCGGGCCGGGCGTCGCAACGACCGGCCATGGCGGTCTTGAATACCCGCGAAAGGGCCACGGCGAGCATCGACGACGCCGCATAGGGCCGATCGTTGACGTACTGTGCCAGGGAGAATGCGTCCGGCCCGGCCGACCGCCGCCCCCGCACCAAACCGACCGGGTCGACCTCCACCAACAACGCCGCGGTACACCGCTCCGCGGTCGCCTGCGGGTAGAAGACGTGCGCCTGACCCGCGGACACGTCGAACCTCTGCACCTTCCCTGGATGCTTGTGCAACAGAAATCCAAGGTCGGTTGCCGGAGTCGCGGTCGAGGTGATCGTTAGCAGCACCGCCGCAGTATGCCCCGACCGCGACTCCACACGGACCCAATTAGCGTGGATCCGCCGACCCGCCGAACCAGAAAATCGCGGCGCGAGTTCTGGTCGATGGGCCAGTTGTTTGTTGGGTGCGCGTTCGGCCACTAATGGTGGCCAACCCCGGCAGGCGGCGTGCGGGAGGAGGCGCTGGCGGCCGCCGCGGAGCGGTGCCCGCCAGCCCGGCGCGAGTTGGTCCGCTTTCACCTCGCGCGGGCCCGCCCCGAAGTTCCGGTTCGTACGAACCCCCCGGAGCGGGCCCTTGGCCGCGACCCGGCCGTGGCTAGATGCCCACCCAGCCGGTGCACTTCCAGCCGGTCGGGGGGTTGGCATGCGACAGGCTGTAGCAGGCCCGGTGGTTGTCCTCTTCCCAGTAGGTCGGCCACCAGCCCTCGACAGTGCCGGTGTTCCAGTTGCCCTCGCCGCCGCCCAAGACCACCCGCTGCTTGGTCTCCGTGATGTACCAGCCGTACGGCGTCTTCTGCTGGCGCTCCACCTTGAAGGTGAACTTCACCCCGACGCTCCACAGTGCGTCGTCGTTCGTGAGCTTGGTGTAGTAGGTGCAGGTCTTGGTGCGGTACAGCACCACGCTGAACGTGCGTTCCCAGATAGCCGCGCGGCTGCCGGCGACATTGCAATTGCCGGCGGCGGACGCCGGTGCCGCGAGCGGCACCGACACCAGGCCCGCGGCCAGCGCAAGGGCCATACCGGCGCGGGCGAACAACGCGCCGAGGCCCTTACCTGAGGTCTTCACAGAGTGACTCCTCACCGAAACCCGGCCCCCCGTTGAGGCCGTCGGCGGCATCGTACGGTGCGCCCCAGCGATCCGCTGCCCCTCGCTCGTCGTGGCCTTCGGGCGCCCCGGCATACGACCTCAACAGCCACCGCACCCGCGGGCACGGCGGGAGCGTCCCAGCGGAACGCTCCCGCCATACCGGCGCCAATCAGCGGTTACGCGGCGCTGCAGGACCCGTTCGGGTTGACCCAGGTCCACTGCGAACTCCAGGTGCCGGATTCGTCCAACCCGACAACCGCGAACTGCGCGACGTCGGACCGGCTGAACCCGAGCGAGGCGAAGTCGAGCGAGAAGAACACGCCGTGGCCGGCGCCGCCGCTGTTCTCGAACCAGGCCCCCAGCTCGCTACCGTCCTTCTTGAAGATCCACGCCCAGACGCCCAGGTTGAGGTCATCGCCGTCAGGGTCGGTGAAGTCGACGTAGGCCCAGTTGCCGGTGCAGAACACCCAGTTGTTGTAGACCGGCGGCGCACTGGCCTGCATCCGGCCGAGCACGCGTGCTGCGCTCGCCCCGGGCGCCTTGACCGCCGCGCTGGCGCCCGGCCGCTTGGGTGCTGCCTGCCCGCCCGGCGCTGCCTGCGCCGCGGCTGCATGCCCCAGCACCAACGACAGCGTGACCGCCGCCACCATGAACATCTTCCGCATTGCCGCTCCCCAGATCGACGTTAAGGACACTGGGAACATATGCAACGGATGCTCCCGGTACGGCGGTCCTTGAGGCATCGGCACGGGCACACCTCGCCGCCTGATCGGCACCGGTGTATTCGCCTGACGTTCAGCGTCCCTGGCGCCGTGGACGTGGCTCCGTCGAGGAACAACCCGCACGGATCATTCCCCGGCGCAGCGTCAATCCTCCGGACCAGCGCGCCCGCCCACCCCGCCGACGCCGACGTGGTGGCCTACCGCCGCAGCGCGTACTGCGTGCTCGCCCACGACGCATTCGGCCGCTGACCGCCTGCGGCCGCCGGGCCGCCCAGCTGGCCGACGGGATGCCCGATGGTGCCTCGCGGGCCTGCCCGTCGATGCACGCCGGCCGCCGCAAGACCCACCCGGCCGTCCCTCGGCGGCGACCGCCGGCCGTGCCGCCGGTCACCGAGAGGCGCCGCCGCACCCCACAATTGCCGCCGAGCGCCGCGGCACCGACCCGGACCGTCCCTGCCGGCCGCGCAGTAGGTGTGTCCACAGCATGACCGGAGCCGTCACGGGCGTTGACGCAGCGCCTCGAAGCTCGCCCACACGTTGTCGACCAAGTAGCGCGTCACCTGCTCCCGGCTGATGTCCGGGTGAGCGAGCCACCAGCGGCCCAATTGCTCGGCGCTGCCGGTGGTGGCATGGGCGAACGCGTCGACCTGCTGTTGGTCGTGCTGCGGCAGGTGCGGCTCGATGAGGTCGGCGAGGAGGTTGACAGTGCGGAACCGCTCACGGGCCAGCCCTTCGCCCAGGGCCCCACCGACCAGCCCGCCGGGGCCGAAGAGCAGCTGCCACCGGCGATGGTCGCGCTCCATCACCCGGTAGTACGCGTCGGCGCCGCGGCGCAGCTGCTCGAGCGGGTCGTCGGTGCCGGCGAACACGCGCATGACGTCGACGTTGAACTGATTGCGGGCGCGGTGTACACAGGCGAGGTAGATGCCTTCCTTGCTGCCGTAGTGCTCGTAGACGACGGGCCGGGTCACGCCGGCGGCCCGGGCGATGTCCTCGATCGATGTGCGCTCGTAGCCGCTGGCGAGGAACAGCTCCTCGGCGAGGTCGAGCAGTTGCTGCTCCCGCGCGGCCCGGGTCATCCGGCGCCGTCCGGTGCGCAACGCGTCGGCGGAGAGGGGTGGCTCGCCCGGATCCGTGGAGGCCTTCACAACGGCAGTCTAGGACGGGTAACTTACGGGTTGTAGGTTACGGCTCGTAAGTTCACCGACCGTGCTGCGCCTGACGACACCCCCGCGTGGAGCCATCGATGGCTATCGACAGCACCCCGGCGCCCGCCGGACCCGCCGGCACCCCCTCCCCGACCTGCACCGCGGGCCCCGACGAGCTCGCCCGGTTCCACGATTTCGAGCGCCGGTCGCCCGCCTCGCTCGGCGCGCTGCTCGAAGTCCGCGTCGCCAGCACGCCTGACAAGGAGGCCTATCGACGGCCCGACGGCCGCGGCGGGTGGCAGTCGCAGACCTGGGCGGAGACCGGCCGCGCCGCCGAGGAGTTCGCCGCCGGGCTGCTCGACCTAGGCGTGGCCCACGAGGACCGGGTCGCGATCATGTCGTCGACCCGGGTCGAGTGGATCGAGGTGGACCTCGGCGTCATGTGCGCGGGCGCCGCCACCACGACGATCTACCCCACCTGCACCTGGGCGGACGTCGTGCACATCCTCGCCGACTCCGACAGCCGCGTCGTCGTCGTGGAGCACGCCGATCACCTCGCCACGGTCCTGGCCGCCGGCTCGCCGGTCCGCCATGCCGTGCTCATCGACGGGCCTGCGCCCTCGGGTGTGGACCGGGTGACGACACTGGCCGAGTTGCGCGAGCGCGGTCGGCGGCTCCTGGCGGCCACGCCGACCGCCGTCGCCGACGCCACCGCCGCGGTGCGCCCGGACGACCTCGCCACGCTCATCTACACCTCCGGCACCACCGGCCAGCCGAAAGGGGTTCGGCTGTCACACCGCAGCTGGCTCTACGAGGCCTTTGCCGGGCACGCGATCGACCTGGCCGGGCCGGACGACGTTTGCTACCTGTGGCTGCCGCTGGCGCACTCGTTCGGCAAGATGCTGCTGGCCACCCAGCTCGCGATCGGCCACGCCGCCGTCGTGGACGGCGACGTCGGGCGCATCGCCACCAACCTGCCGGTCGTGCGGCCAACGCTGATGCCGTCGGTGCCCCGAGTCTTCGAGAAGGTGCACGCCGGCGTCGTCGCGGCCGCCCACCGGCACGGCGGGGTCAGGGCACGACTGTTCGACTGGGCGATCGGTGTCGGCCACGAGGTGGCCGGTCTCCGCGCCGTCGACCGTCGACCGGGCCTGTGGCTGGCCGCGCGGTACGCGGTCGCCGACCGCCTCGTATTCGCGAAGGTCCGCGCCCGCTTCGGCGGGCGGATGCGTTACATGATCTCCGGAGCCGCCAAGCTGTCCGCCGACATTGGCCAGTGGTTCGACGCCGTCGGTCTTCCCGTCTTGGAGGGGTACGGGCTGACCGAGACCTCCGCCGCCATTTTCGTCAACCGGCTGGGGCGGCCCGAGCACGGCACTGTCGGACGGCCGTTGCCCGGCTCGGCGGTCGCCATTTCTGCCGACGGCGAGATCCTCCTGCGTGGTCCCGGAGTGATGCAGGGCTACCACGAACTGCCGGAGGCTACCGCCGAGACGCTCGTCGACGGCTGGCTGCGCACCGGCGACATCGGCGAGGTCACCGCGCTCGGCTCGCTGCGGATCACTGACCGGAAGAAGGACCTGATAAAGACCGCCGGCGGCAAGTACGTCGCGCCCCAGCACATCGAGACGCGGTTCAAGGCGATCTGCCCGCTGGTGAGCACCATCGTGGTGCACGGCGAGGGCCGGCCATACATCACAGCGCTGATCGACCTCGACATTGCCGCCGTCCGCACGTGGGCGGCGGAGCACGACCTCGCCGGCGCGACCCACGCCGAGATCGCTCGGTCGCCGCAGCTGATCCGGGTCCTCGAGGAGCGCATCAGCGAACTCAACGCGCGGCTGGGGCGGTGGGAGAGCATCAAACGGTTCCGTGTCCTGGAGCGCAACCTGACCGTGGAGGGCGGCGACCTGACACCTTCGTTGAAGCTCAAGCGCCGGACGGTGGAGGAGCGCTACGCGACGGAGCTGGATGCGCTGTACGGCGACTGACGCCGATCATGGCGCCGGTACGGCAGTAGCGAGCGCATGGAGCCACGGCGTCAGTGGACGAACGGCCACCCGTCGGCGTCGTAGTCGAGCAGGTTGATGCCCAGCTTCGAGGAGTCGTCGTCGGCGTAGAAGTGGTAGAAGAGCACGTCGCCGTCGGTGTCGGCGAGCACCGCCTGGTGGCCCGTGCCATGGAAGCTGCCGTTGCCGGCCAGGACCTCGGTGCCGCCCCCCGCGGTCAGGGCGACGCCAGCGCGGTCGAGGAACGGCCCGGTGACGCTCGTGGACCGCCCGACCATGATGCGGTAGGTGCTCCTCGCCCCGATGCAGCACCGGTCGAACGACACGAAGAGGTAGTAGAACGAGCCCCGCTGGACCAGGAACGGCGCCTCGATCGCCCCGCCGTTGCCCCGCGAGGCGATGCCGCGCAGCGCGGTGCCCGAGCGCAGGCCGGTGCGGGCGTCAAGGTCGATCATCTTGAGCCCGGAGGAGAACGACCCGAAGGTGAGGAACCGGCGGCCGCCGTCGATGATCAGGTTCGGGTCGATGGCGTTGAAGTCGTCGGAGGGGGCCGACCTGATCACCATGCCCCGGTCGGTCCAGGTGCCGGACGCCCCGGTCGGGCTGGTGGCCAGGAAGATCGCGGAGTTGCGGGAGCCGAAGGTCGACGCCGAGTAATACAGCAGGAACTGACCGTCGACAAAGGTGATGTCCGGCGCCCAGAGTTCCCGGCTTCCCCCGGTGAACGGCAGGGTCCACGGGGCGCCCTGCGGGAACACTGAGCCGGCGTTGCGCCAGGCCGTGCGGTCACTGGACGTCTTGATGACCAGGTTGTCGCCGGTATGCACCAGGAGGTAGCCCCCGGCGGGGGTCTTCGCGACCGCCGGGTCGTGCACCCCGATGTCGCCGGTGACCAGGCCGGGGTCAGGGAAGGCGCCGGCCCGGATGCCGGCGGATGGCGTGTCGTCGTCGGCCGCCCACGCCGGCAGCAACGCCATCGGAGCGGCCAGCGCCAGGCCCGCGGCGAGGGCGGCGATGCCGCGGCGTCGGGTCGCGAGGGCTCGGTGGCGCAGCTCAGGCACGGACTCTTCCTTCGGCAGGGCGCTCGGCCGCCGGTGAGCGCGGGATCAAGGTCGGCAGGATCGGCATCCATTGATACGGCGTCCGATGTCGAACCGATCATCCATCGGCGAAATGGACGGGTCCGTTACAAATGTAAGCATCCATGACGTGCAATCGCCCGAAAGGCTGCTGATCGGCCACCAGCGGCCCATGGCGGACGATCCGCGCAGTCGCTAACTTTCTCGTGATCACCGCGCGGTTGCCGGACCACGTTGGCGCTTCCGGCAGAGCGCGAGGTCCGGCAACCGCGACTGCCGGCATTCCTGACTTTCCCGAGCGAAGGATTCCAATGGCTGACTTGAATCGTCGTGCTGCGTTGCGCTACGGCGCAGCCGGCGCTGTGGCAGTTGTCACCGCGGCGGTGGGCATCCAGAGTGTGGCCGTCTCGGGGTCCGCGGCCGCACCGCAGCGTGCCCCGGCGGCGGACCCGCGCGACTTCGACGAGGTCCACAAAGGCAAGAAGATCAAGGGCAAGCACAACGCCGGCGGCAAGCACGAGCTGCACATCAACGGCAAGAAGCTCGAGCTGAGCGCCATCGAGACGCTCTTCGTGCCGGAGGACGGGTCGGCACCGTACGTGGGAGTCGGCTTCATCAGCGCCCTCAACCACTACGACCCGGTGGAAATAGACGACGACCGGCACAAGGAAGGCCTCAAGAACCTGGCCAAGAAGGTCATCGAAACCCTGGGGGAGTTCGAGCTCAGCGACGAGGCGGCACGGGCGCACCACCACTGACCGCAGCACCTTCCTCGCCTCCTCCTCCCGCATCTGAAAGGCAGCATTTCGATGGCCGTACGCAAGAGTGTCACCGCTATGACCTCTGCCGAGAAGACCGCGTTCGCCAACGCTCTTCGCCGGTTCAAGACCACATCCGCCAACGGGCGCAACTACAACTGGTACATCGACCAGCACGTCGCCTTCTTTTCCCGCACCTCCGACGGCATCAGCTTCGCCCACCAGTCGCCGTCATTCCTGCCATGGCATCGCGAGTATCTCCGACTGCTGGAGATCGATCTGCAGGCGGTCAGCGGAAACGCGAACCTTTTCATCCCGTACTGGGACTGGACCGGCGCGGCCTCGCCGTTCACCGCCGACTTTCTCGGCTCGATCACCAACGGCAGTGTCTCCACCGGCAACTTCAGCCCGCCCTGGGGCTGGACGGTCTACCGGAGCAGCATCGCCACCACCTCCCTGCAGCGCCGGCTGGGTCAGAGCACCAGCCGCCCCACCGCGACCACGGTGAACTCGGTGCAGGCCAACACGGTCTACGACCAGTCGCCGTGGAATTCGAGCGTGTCCACCGGCTATCGCAGCCGCAACGAGGTCCAGTTGCACAACCGCGTGCACAACTATGTCGGCGGCCATATGGGCACCCGTGAAGCCCCCAACGACCCCGTTTTCTGGCTGCACCACTGCAACATCGACCGGCTGTGGTGGCTGTGGCAGCGCACCCGTGGCATCGACACGTACCAGCCGCGCACCGGCACGACCTCCGGCGTCGTCGACAACACCGAAACCATGCGCCCGTTCGCCACCGGCCGGACCCCGGCTTCGGTACGCGACATCAGCACCCTGAACTACAGCTACGCCTGACACTCGGCGGCGCGCCGCTTCTCGTGAACCAGATGCGGCGTCCGCATGTCGCACCGGGCGGCCAGGCCCCAGCAGGAGCCTGCCCGCCCGGTTCTGACGTGGGGCGTCGCATTCGCTGACCTGATCCCGCGCAACCGCCCCCGGTTTGGTAGCGCTGACAACCCACTCCCCGGACCTGCTACCTGTCCTCGCCAAGCTCCGCCGCCCGCCGCAAGCGTTCAGGACGGCGCAGCCGAACGTCGCCGGGTGGGCCGCCGTCGCGGGGCTCTGCGCCGCGGGAGCAACAGCCGGCCTGGCGGAAGCGCGTCACCGGCCCGCGCCCTGGCTCGCGGTGCCGGCAGCTGGCGCGGCAGCGCTGGCAGGCCTGATTGCTGCGGACCGACGCAAGCGGGCCGCCATGCCAGCGGCCTTCCTGGACCGACGACGTGACCAGCACAGCACCTCGGCGATGCGCTCACCCGCCAGGGCGTCGCCGTCACCGTCGACGGCAGCGGGTGGCAGACCCCAGGGCATCGAGCTCCCTCAGGCCCCTCTTGACCGCGGCTATTCACTCAATGAATAGTGGGCGCGTGTCCACCGCCTTCGTCATGCTCGGGCTCCTCGCCAGTGGGCCCCGACACGGCTACGAGCTCAAACGGGAGCACGATGCCCGCCTTCCGCAGTCCAAGCCGCTGCCGTTCGGCCAGGTCTACGCGACGCTCACCCGGCTGATCCGGGACGAGATGATCACCGAGTCCGGCCAGGAACAGGCGGGCGGCCCGCAGCGCACGGCGTACGCGCTGACCAAGCGGGGGCGCGCGGCGCTGGATGAGTGGTTGGCCTCGGTCGACCCGCCGGCGCCGTACGTCAGCAGCACGCTGTTCGCCAAGGTGGTCGTCGCCGTGCTGGTCGCCGACGAGGCGACCGCCCGGCGGCACCTCGCCGCCCAGCGGGTCGCGCACACCGCGCGGCTGCGCGAACTGACCGCGGTGAAGACCGCGCCGGCCGCCCGGCTCGCCGACGTGCTGGCGGCCGACTACGCCATCGCCCATCTCGACGCGGATCTGCGCTGGATGCAGACCACGCTGTCGCGCGTCGCCGACCTGCGCCGGGAGGTGCACCAATGATCATCGAATCGCGTGCCGTGGTGAAGTCGTACGGCAACACGCCCGCCCTGCGCGGCGTCTCGATCGCGGTGGACGAGGGGGAGATCGTCGCCGTGACCGGGCCCAGCGGCTGCGGCAAGTCCACCCTGCTGCACGTCCTCGCCGGAGTCCTGCGTCCAGATGCCGGTGAGGTGCACTACCAGGGCCAGCGGATCGACTCGTGGAGCGAGACCAGGCGCTCGAAACTTCGCCGCGGCGACTTCGGCCTGCTCTTCCAGTTCGGCCAGCTGGTGGCGGAGCTCTCGGCGCTGGAGAACGTCGCCCTGCCGCTGCTGCTCGCCGGCACCCGGCGCCGGGAGGCCACCACGGCGGCCGGCCAATGGCTCGATCGCCTCGGCGTCCTCGAGGTGGCCGATCAGCGCCCGGGGGAGATGTCCGGCGGGCAGCAGCAGCGGGTCGCACTGGCCCGGGCACTGGTCACCGAGCCACGGGTGCTGTTCGCCGACGAGCCGACCGGGGCGCTGGACTCGCTGTCCGGCGAGGCGGTGCTGGGCCACCTCGTCCGGGTGGCGCGGGTCCAACGGACCAGCGTCGTGCTCGTCACCCATGAGGCGACCGTGGCGGCGTACGCCGACCGCGAGATCGCACTACGCGACGGCGCAGTGGACGCCGACGGCCTCGGCCCGACGTCGGCCCCGGCGCCGGCGGAGGCGATCCGGTGAGCCCGCTGACCTCACTGCGGTTGGCCGCCGCCGGCAACCGCTCCGACACCGCACGCATCGCGCTCACCGCGGCCGGGGCCATGCTCGGCACGGTGTCGTTACTTTCGGCGGCGACCGTGCTGTCGATCGTCACCCCGAAGGGGTTGCGCGTCTCGGACAGCGGCGCGCCGATGCTCGAGAACGCTTCCGGTGGTTACGTCGAGACCGACGCGTACACGCTGCCGTACACCAACGCACTGCTCAGCGAGGGCGGTCTGCGGCCCGGGGTCGCCGTCAGCCTGATCCTGCTGACGATCCCGGTGCTGGCGTTCGTGGCGCAGTGCAGCCGACTGGGCGCCCCGGCCCGCGACCGCCGCCTCGCGGCGATCCGGATGGCCGGGGGCACCCCGCGCCAGGTGATCTGGGTGGCGGCGGTCGAGAGCGGGCTGGCGGCCACGCTCGGCGTCGCGCTGGGCTTCGGCGTGTTCCTGCTCGGACGGCTCGTGATCGACAACCCCGACGCCAAGGGCACCCGGCCGTTGCCGACGGACGTGCTGCCGGGCGGGATCGCCATGGCGCTGGTCGCCCTCGTCGTACCGCTGTTGGTGACCGTGCTGTCGGCCGGCGCGCTGCGCCGGGTGGCGGTCACCCCGCTCGGCGTGGTGCGCAGCACCCGCTCCAACCGGCCCGGTGTCACCCCCGGCGTACTGGTGATCCTGGGTATCGGCGCCTGCGCGATCATCGAGCCGGTCAACCAGTACTTCGCGCGCCACCAGACCCCACCGGACATCGCGCTCTCGGTGGTGACCGCGCTGGTTCTCATCGGGGTCCTCATGGTCAGTGTCGGCGTGGTCGTCGGCACCGGGTGGATCACGTACCAGGCCGGTCGGCTGCTGCACCGCTTCGCCCGCCGGCCCGCCGGCCTGCTGGCCGGGCGGCGGATGATGGCGGATCCCTGGTCGGGCAGTCGGACGTTCACCGCGATGCTGGCGGCGCTGATCATCGGGGCGATCGCCGCCGGCATGCACGCCTGGACCGCGACGGACCTGCGCGCCAACGAGCTCGCCAACCGGCTCTCCGCCGAACAGCAGGGTCAGCCGTACTTCCCCCAGCACACCACCTTCTACGTCCGCGCGGACGAACTCATCGGGTACGCGGTGGTGGTCGGCGTGGTGATCGCGGCGGCCGGACTACTGGTGGCACTGGCCGACAGCATCGTCGCCCGCCGGCGCACCCTGTCTTCGCTGGTCGCCGCAGGGGCACCGCGCGGCGTACTGGCCCGGGCCACCGCCTGGCAGGTGCTGGCGCCGGTTGTGCCGGCCATCCTGCTCGCCGTGTCGGCCGGTGTGCTGCTGCCCCGGCGGGTGTTCCGGGAGTCCACCTCCGCGCGGACCGGCTTCTGCGAGCCCCTGCCCGGCGATCCGGCGGACGCCTGCAACGACGCCGCCTACGTCGAACGCCACATGGTGTGGACCCCGGAGGTCACCCTGCAGGTACCCGTACCGTGGGAGCAGCTCGCCCTGCTGGCCGGCGGGGCGCTGGCCGCCACCGTGGCGGTCACCGCCCTCGGCCTGCTGTTCCTGCGCACCAGCACGGCGGTCGGTGAGCTGCGCACGACCTGACGCCGTCCCCGCGCCCGCCACCCGCCGCCGTGCGTCGGCGCCGGGCAGTTCCCTGCTCAGAAGGGGGGCGCGTCCTGCCCCATCAACGCCAGCACGACGCCGCCCTTCCCGCTCTTGAGGCTCTGGACCACGACCTTGCCGGTGCTGCCGTCAGGCAGCTCCAACGTGAAGGTCTTCCCAACCGCGTTCTTGGGGCCATTGCCGGCGCTGTTGGCAGGTCGGAAGTCGCCCGCCCACGGCGGGGTGCCACCCTTGCGGGCGGGCTCGGCGAAGAGTGCGGCGGTGCCGGGGGTCCTGGTGCCGTCCGCGGATAGAAGCACTGAGGCGCTGCGATAGGTAGCCATATCCGGCAAGGCTATCCCGGATTGCGCTCGTTCGCGTCACGACCCTTGGGCTGGCGGACCGTTCGTGCCGGCCACCGCGCGACAGGCCGTCGTCGCCGGGCACGGCGACCCGACGTTTTCCTGGCCGGTCTTCCGGCGCCTCCTCGCCGCCATTTCCGCCACCGGCCACATCGTCGAGTGCGCCAAGGCCTCGGCGACCATCCGCACCGGCCGCTGACGCAGTTCGTCCTCTGGCCAGCAGAGAGGACCCGGCCCCGCCGTTTGCCGGTTGTCCCAGGTTTTCTGGCTGACAGGATGTACCGGTGCGCGCCGTGGTCCTTGACGCCGTTCGAGCTGTGCCCGAGGTTCGTGAGGTCGCCGAGCCCCCGGTCCCGGTCGACGGGGTGGTGGTGCGGGTGATGGCCACCGGCATGTGCCGCAGCGATTGGCACGCCTGGGCGGGACACGACGAGATCGTCTTTCCGCACGTGCCAGGCCATGAGCTTGCCGGTGTGGTGGTCGCGGTGGGTGCCGAGGTCGGTCGGTGGAAGGTCGGCGACCGGGTGACCGTCCCGTTCGCCTGCGGCTGCGGTCGGTGCGGATGGTGCCGGGCCGGGAACGCCCACGTCTGTCCGGACCAGCACCAGCCCGGCTTCACACACTGGGGCTCGTTCGCCGAATTCGTCGCCCTGCACGCGGCGGACGCCAATCTGGTAGCCGTTCCCGAGGAGGTCCACGTCGCGGCCGCGGCAAGCCTCGGATGCCGGTTCGCCACGGCGTACCGCGGCATGGTCGGCCGCGCCCGGGTCACCGAGGGCGAGTGGGTGACCGTGGTCGGCGCGGGCGGCGTGGGGCTCAGCACGGTCATGATCGCCCGGGCACTGGGTGCCCGCGTGGTCGCGGTGGACCGGAACCCGCAGGCCCTCGCCGCGGCCTCCGCGCTCGGCGCGGAGCACACCGTGCGCGCCGATGGCACCGACATCCCGGCCGCTGTCGCCGACCTCACCGACGGCGGCAGCCACGTCGCCGTCGATGCGGTCGGCAGCGAGCAGGCCTGCGCTGATGCGATCCTCAGCCTCCGCCGTCGGGGTCGCCACATCCAGATTGGGCTGCTGCCGCCGGTCGGTGGACATCCGCGGGTGCCGATGGCACGGGTCATCGGATGGGAACTCGACCTGCTGGGCAGTCACGGGATGGCAGCGGTCGACTATCCCGGCATGATGGCGCTGATCGCACAGGGTGCGCTGCAACCCCAGCGGTTGATCGAACGCACGATCGGACTCGCCGAGGCAGCGGCGCTGCTGCCCCGCTTCGACCGCGCCACCGTCGCCGGCATGACCATGGTCGACCCCGCCCGTTGACGGCTCCCGACGCGCCGCGCGGCGCCCAGCCACCGGCGAGGCAGGCCACGCAACTATCCGAACGCACTGCCGGGGATCCGGTACAACGCAGAGCGTACGACGCGGCCAACCTCGTTGTATCGCCGTTCGATCGGCTACCGGTGCAGTGTCCTGCTGAGGTCATCAGCAGGATAGGGCGTCCTCTTACTGAGCTTTTGGAGCTTGCCATAAAAGTCCATCATGATCGCCGCGACCGGTGCGGAGCGCGCGATGATGCGAGCGGCTGATTCGGGAAGGTCGATAGGTCGGTCGCTTCGCGCATACTCGCGGATGTAGTCGGGGCAGTCCGACCAGGGGATCCGGAGCAGATTGCTGATCAGCCATTGTGCCAGGTGGGTAACGGTATAGCAACGGTCGTAGCTGCCGTGCCGACGCAAGAAGGCGGATTCGTCGGCGTGGAGGTCGAATCCGGAATGAATCGCCAGACCGAAATCGGCGAAGTAGACGCGATGCCCGTCCGTCAGCAGGTTGTGGAAGTGCGCGTCGAAGTGCAGGAGTCCCCGTGATCCCATGAATTCCACGCCGCGGCGCAGGCTCCGATCCACCAACCTATAAGCCGACTCAGCCACCTGGCCACCCTCGGCTGTCTGCGCACTCAACCAAGAGTCCACGGTGTACGGGATGTGCTCCATGAACAGGACCACAGCGGCCGAGGCCCTACCGATGGCCTCCAGCCGGGCCCGCACTGACGGGGAGCCCTCCCAATAAGTGACCCATCGGTCCAGCTCGGGTTCGTCTATCGGCTGCGGGACCTGCGGCAGCACGCGGTGGTGGTACAAGATCGGAAAGCCGTGAAAAAGCTCATCCAGTACCCACCGGGTAGTCATGACATGTACGTCGACTTCCCGCCGAGCGCCGAACCCGGCCGAGCCGATGCCGTAGTGGTAGAACATGGGCAGCTGGAAAAGGTTCGCGGTGGAATCGGCATGCTCCGCGCGCAGCTCTAGATCGGTCAGTGGCACCTTCTTCACAAACACCGGTACGCCTTCGACGACGAGCTTCCCGGTGGTCCCGCCGACTCCGACGACGCTCCCGGTGGTCCCCTCGAGCAAGGATTCGAGCTGATCGTCCCGGAGGTTGCGGAGGCGCTCGGAAAGGACGCGATAACGCGCCGAACGTTCGGTCCAGTCGTGTGCTTGATGGAGGCGGGACGCATGGACGCGTTCGTCACCAACATTCCCCGGCATGACGACACCCTGCCAGACAGGCGTCCGGGCCCCGTAGCCCGCCGCCCTGCGCCGAGTCCTCGGCCTGCCCCTGCCGCTCACCGGCCAGCACCCCGCGAGCCGGTATCGCCCGTCCCGACCGGCCGCCACACGTCCGTGCCCGAGCCGGCCTCGTCCAGACCTCGGGCGGACATCTCCCGGGCTGAGTGCCGGGTCGAGTGGTCAGGCGGCGTGGTCACCAGCCGCGGCGTGCCAGGATCCGTGAGCTGTCACCTCGGCAGATCGAGCGTTCGTACGGGAGGCCACAGTGGTTGACGAAGCGCAGCTGCAGATCTACGAGTTCACTCATCTGTCGTTCGGGTCGCTGACCTGCACGGTGCGATGTCTGGCCGGCGTCGTCCGGGTCGGTGAGTCGGTGCAGTTGGTCTCGCCTGCCGCGGACGGGCCGATCGCCGACGGGCTGGCCATCTCCGGCATCTGGCGCCACGTGGACATGCCCTTCATCGACGGCGGCATGACGGCACGCATCACCGTCACCGGTGCGATCGACGTGGCGGCGATCCGGGCCGCAGCGGCCGGGGTGGCCCCTGCCGAGTTGTACCGGCTGGACTGGCGCCTCGTCGCACGGTGACCGGCGGACGAACCAGCCCGACTGTGGTGGCAGTACCGGCCGGCTCCTCCCCCAGGAACCGGGGATCGCACCGGCGGTCCAGTGCTTCCAGGTTGCTCGGCCTTGCCGGTGCCAGTCCTTGGCGCGAGCTGGTCGGCCGGGCCTATAGGCTGCGGTGGTCGACATAGCCGCCACGTATTGAGGGGAAGTGTCATCTTGGCCACGGTCTGTGTCGAAGCCACCGTCAACGCGCCGGCGCAACGGGTGTGGGACGCCGTCGCGGATGTTGGCGCGGTACACCGGCGACTGTTGCCGGGCCGAGTGGCCGACGCGCGGATCGAGGGCGACGTCCGCATTCTGACCATGCCGGACGGGGCGCAGGTGCGCGAACTCATCCTGGCGATCGACTCCACGATCCGCAGGATGGCGTACACGGTGACGGAGGGGCATCGGCTGCCGCTGACCTATCACCACGCGGCGTTCCAGGTGGTCGACGAGGGCGCTCGCTGCCGGCTCGTCTGGCTGACCGACGTCCTGCCGCACGCCATGGCCGATGCGGTGAGGGGCCGGGTGGAGCGGGGAATCGCGGAGATGAAGCAGGTCCTGGAGGACAACGAACCCTCCCGGTAGACGCACTTTTCCATGTACGGGAACTGCTGCGCGGACCGACACTGCGCCCTGACTGATCGGTCGGGGACCGTGCCGTTCGCACCGCCATCAGGGGCAGTACGGCAACGACTCCCCCGCTCGCCCTTCGGTTCAACCGACACCCCCACCGGGGCGGGCGGGCTGCGACGGTGGGGAGGCCAGGTGCCGGTAGCCGGCCGGTGCGGCGAGGTCCAGCAGGGCCAGGGTGGCGGCAGTGCGAGGCAGCCAGCGGTACGTGACGGCCGAGGTGCCAACGGCGAGCCGGTGCGGCAGGTACGTGGCGGTATCCACCCACAGCGTCATCTCCCCTCGGGGCAGACCGCTGACCACCAGCCGCATCGTTTCCCGCCCGTCGACCACCTCGGGTCCCGCTTCCCGCATGACGCCGGTCGCCAGCGCCTCCCGGATCTGCGCGGCGTCCCAGACGGCGTCGTTGCGATCCACCGCCTCGGTGGACAGGCCCGGCGGCGGATCCAGCCGATACGTCCACCAGGACCGCCTTCGGTGGTCGACCACGGTGACCGTGGGGCGCGCCGACGGCCGTCCGCTGGTGGCAATCTCGGTCCGCGCTCCACCGGCCGTGTAGGTGGCCCGGTCCCTGCCGGTCACCGGGTCGTACAGGATCTCCATGCCCTTGCCGGTCGAGCGGACCACGTGGTCCTGCGCCCGGGCCAAGGCGGCGACCGTCTGCTGCGACACAGGGACGAGCGGTTGGGGGGCCGGCAGCGTCGCCTCCAGCACGGGCCGCCCGGTGTCCGAGACGGCCGCTATCCCCACGGCCGCGCCGGTGACCAGCAGGACGGCGAGCGTCCCCCGGACCGCGACCGCACGGAACAGGTGCCGGCGGCGTACGCTCCGCAGCAGGCTGGGCGAGGGGTTCAGCTCGGCCGTCTCGGCGTGCAGCCGCTCGCTGATGTGACTGGTGAACTCGTCATCGCTACGCATGGTTCCTCCTCGGTGTAAACCTCTCCCAGCAGCTCACGCAGCCGGGCCAGCGCCTTGGCGGTGGTGGACTTGACCGTGCCGACCGAACAGCCGAGCAGGTCGGCGGCGTCGGCCACGGAGAGATCGGCGTAGAAGCGCAGCACCACCACTTGGCGCTGGCGCACCGGCAACAGGGTCAACGCCTGCGACAGCATCACGCGGTCGCCCATGCCCGCGGCGGACAGGTCCGGCGGGTGCGCCGCGTCACCGTCGGGCAGCGGGAACTCCGCCGGGCGGCGGCGCAGCGAACGGCGCCGGTCCAGCGCCAGGTTCAGCAGCACCTTCCGGGCGTACGCGTCGGGGGCGTTGCGTACCCGACGCCAGTGCCGCAGAGTGCGCAGCAACGCGGACTGCACCAGGTCCTCCGCGTGGCCCCGGTCGTACGTGAGCAGGTACGCCATGCGCACCAGGCCCGCCGAGCGCGACTGGACGAACGCGTCGAAATCTCGGTCAACTCCCACGCACCAATAGCACTCCGAGCAGGCCGGCCCGGTTGCCCCGGGGCCGCAACCATTTTTGCTGGCTCCCGGCTGTGGTTGCGCCGCAGAACCAGTCGCCAGCACGGCAGTTCATGATTCTCGCGTACGAGCGGGCGGTGCCGGACAGCGCGGCGGCGGTCGCGCCTACCCCCGTGCGGCCCGCAGGCGGCTGCCGCAGCAGATCGTCGCTGGCCGGCCATCGCGTTGTGGCGGCCATGATGCGCGGGCCGGCGGTTCCACGGCTTCCGCGAGGCGCCGCCACCGGTGACGAGGCGGCGGTGGGGCGGACCCCGCACCAGGAGCCCGGCAAGAGCCGATCGGAACAGCGCGCGAGGTTGATGACTGTCCACAACGCCTCGGCGGTGATCCGCGTTCCATGCCAGCACCTGAGCCGGCTACGGCCTCCCGATGGTTCCACGCCGGGAAGAGTTCGAAGCGGCGATGACCTCGGCCGGCGGAGGCCAACCCTAGCCGAGCAAGCCCCTCGCGCTGGCCTTGGCGACCGCGGACCGCAGCGACCTCTTGTACATGTCCGCGATGGCCGCGTCTGTCGCCGCACCCTGACCACCGTTGTACGCGAGCGAGTCGATCTGGCCCCGCCGTACCGCGTCGACCGCCTGCCGATCCAGGCCGGCGATGGCGTCGTTGAACATGTTCCGGCCACTGTTCACGGTGCACGAGGTGGCGCCGCAGTTCAGGTAGGTACCCGCCACGGCAACCACGCGGCGGTGCCGCACCGTGATCGTCACCTGGAACGTGTACTCGGGCACCGGCGACCCATCGACGACACTCAGGAACGGCGCCTTGTCGCCGGTGACCGTCGCGGCCCGCACCCTCACCGCAGTGGTGTTCTCCCCAGCGAACGCGTGCGGCCCGACCAGGCCAACGACCAGCAGTGCCGCGGCCGCGGTGACGGCGACCAGAACCTTCTTGTACACGTAAGCTCCTGGGATCGACGGTGGGTGTGATCGATGCCCGGAGCTTGCCATTGGTGATTGGCTTGCCCCTGCCCGATCGTGCCGACGACCGGGCAGTCTTTGCCTTCCCTCGCCGCCGAGGACCTCGGCGCCCGGCCAAGGCCCTGGCCGTCGTGACTGACCTGCTACGCCGAGTGGACATCGCCCTGCACACCGCGTAGGCCGCCAGAAGACGCGATCCGTATCGGGCCGTGCCGGAACGACGCCGCCCCCGGCGTCGACCATGAGGCTCGACGCCGGGGGCGGGCGCGTGGTACCGGGTACCGCGATCGGGCAAGACGACCGTTGGCCGGCCGGGCCTTACTGTTGCTGCGTGGTGCGGGTGCGCTCTACAGCCCCCAGCCATACCGGATGCGGTCGCGGCCGGAATTGTTGCGGACAGTCAGGTTGAGATTGGTGCCGCTGCCGCTGAGGGAGAACATCGAGTAGTAGTCGTAGTCGTTGTTCTGGTAGCGCTTGCCCCCGAGTGCCGGCCAGTAGGTGCCGCCCATCTGGTTATCGCGCATCACCTGGGTGAGGGCGCGGATGTGACGCACGAAGTTGTCGCTGCTGCTCGAGTTGGCGTAGTTGATGCCGGTGGACATCGGTGCGCCGAATTCGGTCACGACCGCGCGGGAGGCGCAGTTGCCGAGGCGGGTCAGAATGTGGCTCCGGTGTTGATCGAACGTCATTGTGCTGTAGAAGAAGGCGTAGTGGTGGAAGGACAGCAAGGTCCTGCTGAAGCGGCTGTCGTTGCAGACGTCCCGGAGGTCCTGGCTGAGGCCGGTGCCGCCGATGAGCACCCGGGCGGGCGGCGCCGAGTAGTGGTAGGTGAGCCAGTTCGCCGCGACGTTGCGCCACTCGGTTGAGCTGTAGCCGTGCGGCTCGTTCATCGGCTCGAAGTAGACATTGGCGTTGGAGCCGTAGGTGTAGGTTACGTTGGACCACATCGCATTCCACGCGGTGAGATTCGTGACCCTGCCGCCGGAGGCGGCGCCATCCTCCCAATAGGCGAGGATGACCTTGAATCCGCGTGCGGTGGCCGCGTCGATGGCGCCCCGATAGGCGTTCCACCACGTCGTGCCGACGGTGTGGGTGTTGATGGGCAGTCGGACGGTGTTGACCCCCATGGCTGCCATGTCGTCGTAGAGGGCATTGGCCTTGGCACGCACAGTCGCGTTGCTATCGGACTGGCTCAAGCCGTGAAGGACGAGCGGACTCCTGCTGAAGTTGTCGCCCAGCACGGCCCAGTTCATGCCTCTGAACTGGTTGGTGGCCGCGCTGGCCGATGGCGAACCGGTGATGGCGGCGACCGGAATCAGCATCACCGCGGCCAGGGCGCCGAGGAGCATGCGACCGCGCGATCGTCGGCGGGACGCCGATCCCTCACCGTGTGTCTCGACGGATTTGCTGCGCTGTTGGTTCATCAAGCTTCGTCCCTTCTCGGACGTTGAGATGAAAGGGGGTGGGTGGACCACCGCGGCATCTGTCTTGGCAAGGACTGACCACGCCGGTTGGTGTTGGCGAAGCCGGGGGGTGGCGACCGGTCGCAGGCACGCCGATCACATGAATTGCCACGGTGACCCCGCGAACGAGGAAAGGGATCCGCTCTTGCGTGCCGCGAAATACCGAAGAGGTCTACGGAGCATGCGCCGGGCGTGATCGCGCCAGCACGACCTTCTTGAGGGAGTGAAAGTGTCGGCTCCTTTTCGAGGGGCTTCCCGCTCCCCAGTACGGGGGGATGATCTTCATGCCGTGGTGAGGCCGAGTTGAAAGCCGCTTTTGGCTAGGCCACCAGATCGGGTGGCCCGCTCCGCGGGTCGATCGGCAGCCGACGGCGTTGGCGGCCCCGCAGGCTCTACAGTCGGTGATGACGCCGTTCGGCTTGGTGTAGCCCGTGCTGTAGCTGTCTGATGTGGTCAGCCCGATGGAATGACCCAGCCGTCAATGTAGTTCGTCCCGGCGTCGACCAGCCATGCCGCGAAGCCCTTCGGGGCCGCGGACGCCCCTCAGTCTGGACGAGGAGCAGCACCGGGATCGCGGTGGCCAGAAGGGCACGTACGGGTCGACGTCATGAGAACTCCATGCTCGGGATGTTTGCGCAAACATGCGTGCCGGCGGGGGGGACGACATCCATCTTGCTGAATGATTGCGCGGGGGTTGCGCCCATGTCAAGGCTGGAGTGCCGACCATCTTCAATGTCTTACCTGAAGGGCATCGTTTGCGTCGGACGTCGCAGGAGACGCGCATCGCGAGCCCTCCGACACGTTGCGCCACGCGCCGCTGGCCCGCTGCCTCGATCCTGCGGCCCACCCCGCCGAGAAGATCCGCCACCCCGCCGCTGGTGACCGTGACCCGTTGGAGATCGAGGTGTGCCGGTGTGGTTCCCGTGGGTGCGGCGCGCGCAGGCCGGTCTCGCGGCGCTCGCCCCTCCGACCCACCCCCGTGCCGGTTCAGCGGCACGCCTCCAACACCGGCGTGGTCATGGTCGTCGGACAGAAGGCGGCCCCGGCCGACACCACGCCGACAAGACCGCCACGATCGACGCCACCGAAACCGCCCTGACCATCCACGGCGACGACGGCCTCCAAACCGTCCGACGCACCAGCCACCAGCCGGTCCGTAACCTGAGAGCCAGCCGACGCCGCAAGGTCAGGAACAAGGCAAGGAGCCCATCGATGATCATGTTGGCTGACATCCGAAGCTACGCGACCGCGCTACCGGACGTCGTGGAGAGACCACACTTTCGGCTGCCCGGTTTCCGGGTGGCCGACAAACTCCTCGCTCACCTGGAAAGGGGCGACGCTCACGCGATTGTGTGTGTCGGGCAGGAGGAGGCCAAGATGGCGGCCGCGCATGAGCCGGAAATCTACCAGGAGGTGTGGCGGAACGGGCGAATCTTCGTCGGACTCCGCGTCGACCTGGCCACCGTCACCAAGAAGCGTATGCAGGAGCTGATCGAGCATGCCTGGCGCAATCGTGCGCCGAAGCGCCTGGTCGCCGAGTACGACAGCCGGGCTACCATCGGACCCTCCACCCGTCCGACCGACGGCTGACGGCTGACGGCTGACGGCACCGCGAAGTTCTCCCAGCGGGCACTGGCCTTCACCCCGTTACCCAGACCGGCGAGCAAGACCGCCGGCGCATGTCCTCGGCCGCTTCACCGGACCGTAGGCGTGGGCTCCGAACACTGAACGAAGGTCAGCCCGGGTGCGGCGATCGGCCCAGTGCAGGTCCGGCGGTTGACTACCTGCACGCCGAACCTGTCCTGCCGTGAATCGTGGGTTAGCTCCACGCGGCCGTCAGCGCCGGCGATGTAGGTGTCAGAAACCGGGTCGCCTTCCACCGTTGGTCTAACGGTCCTCAACTGAGCGGGACGCCCGGACCGCACGGCCCCCACCAGACACCGACCAGCGGATTCGGCAACCTGTCGCCCGGCCCCAGGTTGAATGTCCCGCAGTCCGTGACGACAACCGGAGACTTTCGGCCGTCCGGTCGCGGTCGCCTGCGGCAACGTGGCCGGCCCGCCGCATGCCGCCAGCGTCGACCATGCCAGTACCGAGCCGAGGACTCGCCTCATTTCGACACCTTCCTGGGCACAAGTCGTCTGCGGCTTCGACGGAGCGGTGCGTCTGTGCGTTCCCTGCTCGATCTGGTCACCAGCGTCGCCAGCATCACCGCCCGCAGCCTCACCCCCGACGCGCACCTGCGCGCCCGCCGGTCCCAACTCGACGGCGGCCAACACCGGTGGGTGTGGCTCGCCCTGCACCGAGCGACGAATCCAGACCCGGTCGCCGCGGTCACCGACACGATCGACGCGGCGCGCTACGCCGCCGGCCCGCACGCCGCGAACCTTGTCGCCGACGCGCAGGCGCGGGCCGCCGAGCCGGCCCCATGATCGCCCGCGGTGGGGATGCCCGCTAACCGTCGGTCGAGCCGCTCATCGCGCAGGATCGACCGCGACGTGGAGGAGGCGCCCAGCCCGGTTTCGGCCGCGTCTTGTCTTGCGTCGGCGTGCTTGAGTGCGTCGCGCGAAGGAAGGGCTTGACCCTGACGCAGCGTCAACCCACCATGCTGGCGGGCATGAGCACTCCAGCGTCAACCGATCGGGCCGACCATGCCGCGATACACGTGCGAGGCCTGCAGAAGTCGTTCAGACAGGTGAAAGTGCTGGGCGGTGTGGACATCGACGTGGCACGAGGAAGTATCTTCGCCCTGCTCGGCTCGAACGGGGCGGGCAAGACCACGCTCGTGAAGATCCTGTCCACCCTGCTCAAGGCCGACGGCGGCAGCGCGGAGGTCAACGGCTTCGACGTCGCGGCGCAGGCCGCCGACGTCCGTGAGTCGATCAGCCTCACCGGTCAGTTCGCGGCGGTCGACGAGATCCTCACGGGGCGGGAGAACCTCATCCTGGTCGCCCGGCTGCGGCACCTCAAGGACGTGGGCACGATCGCGGACGACCTCCTGCGGCGCTTCTCGCTGACCGAGGCGGGCGCCCGGCGGGTGGCGACGTACTCCGGGGGCATGCGCCGCCGCCTCGACATCGCGATGAGCCTGATCGGAGATCCGCCGGTCATCTTCCTCGACGAGCCGACCACCGGGCTGGACCCGGAGGCGCGCCTCGAGGTCTGGCGGGCCGTCAAGGAACTGACCGCGGGCGGCACGACCGTGCTGCTCACCACGCAGTACCTCGACGAGGCGGAGCAGCTCGCTGACCGCATCGCGATCCTGCATGAGGGCCGGATCCTCGTTGACGGCACCCTCGAGGAGCTGAAGCGGCTGCTGCCTCCCGCCACGGTCGAGTACGTCGAGAAGCAGCCCACCCTCGAGGACGTCTTCCTCAGCCTGGTCGGCGCCGCGGTGAAGGGAGAACAGCGATGAACAAGCACCTTCTCGGCGACACCGCCGTCTTGCTGGGCCGTTCGCTGCGCCACATCGCCCGCAGTCCCGACACCATCATCACCACGGTGGTCACGCCGATCGCCATGCTGCTGTTGTTCGTGTACGTCCTCGGCGGCGCGATCCAGGCCGGGACCGGCTCGTACGTGAACTACCTGCTCCCCGGCGTCCTGATCATCACGATCGCCTCGGGCATCTCCTACACCGCCTACCGACTCTTTCTGGACCTCCAGGGCGGCATCTTCGAGCGGTTCCGGTCCATGCCGATCGCGCGGGCCGCCGTGCTGTGGGCGCACGTCCTGACCTCGCTGGTCGCCAACCTGATCTCGCTCGTGGTGGTCCTGCTTGTCGCCTTGGTGATGGGCTTCCGGTCGGGGGCGGGCGTGCTGGGATGGCTGGCGGTTGCCGGCATCCTGGTCCTGTTCACCCTGGCGCTGACCTGGCTCGCGGTCATCCCCGGCCTCACCGCGAGTTCCGTGGACGGCGCTAGCGCGTTCGCCTACCCGCTGATCTTCCTGCCGTTCATCAGCTCGGCCTTCGTGCCCACCGCCTCCATGCCGGGTCCGGTGCGCGCCTTCGCCGAGAACCAGCCGGTCACCGCCATCGTCAACACCCTCCGGGCATTGCTCACCGAGCAGCCGGTCGGCTCTGGCATCTGGACCGCCCTCGCCTGGTGCGTCGGCCTCCTCGTCGTCGCCGTCGCCTTGGCGGGCATCACCTACCGCCGCCGCATCGGCTGAGCGAGGATCAAACCATGCTCACGATCGGGCAACTGGCTGCGTACGCCGGCGTCACGGTCCGTACCGTGCGGCACTATCACCAGATCGGGTTGCTGCCCGAGCCGGAACGCAACGCCTCGGGCTATCGGAAGTACGGCGCGCCGGCCGTCGTGTCGCTGATCAAGATCCGCACCCTCGCCAACGCCGGCGTGCCGCTGTCGCAAATCGGCCAGCTGCTCGAGGCCGATCCCGCGACCTTCGCCGAGGCGGTGGAACGCATCGACACCCACCTGCGTGACGAGATCGACCGGCTGGAGACCAGCCGCAAGCAGATCGCGCAGCTCGCCGCCGGTGACAATGTGGCACTCCCGCCGGAGTTGGTCGCCTACCTCGACCGGCTCCGGGAGATCGGCACGTCCGAGCGGATGCTGGCGGGTGAGCGGGACGGGTGGATTCTCTTGACGGCCCGCTGGCCAACCAAGGTCCTCGAATGGTTGCCCTACAAGATGGCGCAGCTCGACAACCCGCGGGTCGTCCGGCTCTATCAAGTGCTGTCGGAGCTCATGGAGACGGTCGGGACCGACGACAAACGCGTGGTCGAGGCGGTCGACATCATGGTGGAGCTGGCGGAGCAGGCCGAGGCCGCCGGCGAACTCGGCCTCGACGAGGCCGGGCCGGACGATACGTCGGTCGGCCTGCTGGACGATCTCGCCGACGTGGCTGACGAGCGGGCCGAGCGGATGCGCGAACTGATGCGCGAACGCGGCTGGGACGGTTGGACCAGGATGCAGCGGCTATAGCCGACTCGGCGGCGGCTGTGTCCGGCTCACGGCGTCGTGCTGGCTCGCGCCTTCATCCGTGGTCGGCCTCATCGGGTGTCGGCGATCTGGGTGATGAGCAAGCCGAGTCGTTCCTCCTGTCCGTCCGGGGGGATGCGGCCGCTGCGGGACAGGGTGGCGATGCCGTGCAGCGCGCTCCAGAGAACTTCGGCAAATAGTTCGCGACGCTCGTTGTCCGGGCGGAAGCAGCTGACGAACTCGCCGAAAGCGGCACGTAGCGGGGGTGGTGTCTCGGCGCTCGCGAACTTCAAGTTCGTGGGTAGGACGAACATGGCCTCGTACAGGACAGGGCGCTCGGTCGCGAAATCCAGATAGGCCCGGCAGACGGCGCGCAGGGCGTGCGCCGGCCCCGGGGCGGCCTGCCGCGCGCGACGCAGGTGGGCGGCGAGTTCGCTGATGCCATCGAGGGCGACGGCGCTCACGATGGCGTCCTTGCCGTCGAAGTGGCTGTACAGCACCGGCTGGCTGTACTCGACGCGTTCAGCCAACCGTCGCGTCGTCACCGCCTCCCAGCCTTCGGCCTCCGCGAGGTCGCGTGCGGCCGTGATGATCAGCTGATGACGACGGGCGCGTTCCCGTTCACGGCGCTCGCTGATGGCGGACATCACTCCACCCTAGCAACGCTAGACATCCTGCCGAAGACAGGTCTATCGTCGCTACAAATTCTAGCCCCGCTAGGGAACCGCTCCTGGCGCAGTCGTACAGGGGGAAGCCGCCCATGCTCACCACCGTCGCCAATGTGCTCGCCGGACTGATCGGCGCAGGCATCATCTTCATCGGCGTAAACGCCTTCCGGGCGCCGCACGCCGCGGCCGGCTTCGGCATCCCCGACACGCCGACCGAGGACCGAGCCTTCCAGGCCTGGCTGACCGTCAAGGCTGTGCGCGACATCGCCTCGGGACTCTTCATCTTCATCCTGTTGGCTGGCGCGACACCCCACCTGCTGGGCTGGTTCATGCTGGCAGCCGCCGGCATACCCGCCGGCGACGCACTGATCGTATTGCGTAGCAACGGGCCCAAGAGGATCGCTTACGGCATCCACGGGGCCACCGCCGTGGTGATGCTGGCGATCAGCGTGGTTTTGCTCGTCGCATAACCGCTCGCAGCCGGAAGGAGCCACTACTCATGCTCAGCTTCGAGATTTTCCCGATAGGTGCGGTCCGGAACGAGCGGACGGATGTCCAGCACACGGACAACTGGGGTGCCGTCCCCAGCACGATCACCATCGACAAGCGCTTCGGGGAGGAGTGCCTGCGGGGCCTGGAGGGCTTCTCCCACGTGGAAGTCCTCTTCATCTTCGATCAACTTCCGGAACACGGCGATTACCGCGAACCCCGTCCCTACCGCGGCCGCGCCGACCTCCCGCCCGTTGGCGTATTCGCCGGCCGCGGCCCCCGCAGACCAAATCGCATCGGAGTAACGTGCTGCGCCATCGAATCCGTCCACGGCCGAGAATTGACGGTCATGGGCCTCGACGCGGTCTCGGGCACCCTCATCATCGACCTTAAGCCGACGATGTCGGAGTTCCTCCCGGTGGACGTCAAGCAGCCAGAGTGGGTCAGCCGCCTGATGTCGCAGTACTTTCAGCCGTAAGCGCAGATGTGGGGCGGAGCTCCCGCTGTGTGGGGCATGGGCTTTGTTGGGATGGCGGTAATGCCGAGTCTTTGACGATGGAGTTGACTCCCGACCGCTCGGCGAGCGTTGCCACGGGCACCAACGCCGGACCGGTCAGGTCGTGTTGGCGAACAGCCGCCAGCCCTGCGCGCTGGGGTCGACGCGGGTGGCGGCGCTGCGGGGAAGGCGCGGACCGGGGCCCGAGCTCGGCATCGCCGCACCTCTTCGGTTGACCCGGACAGTGGTCGCTGTCACTATAGCGGGTGACGATGTTTGCGTAAACATTGCCCAGCGGCTGCCCGCCGCAGTCGGTTCTGCCGGATCTTGCGGGCTGCCCACGGGCATCGTGCTCGCGTCGACATGTGCTGTTTCCGCCAAAGGAAGGCAGACAATGACTGTACGACCCGGCATCGCCCGTCCACTGGCCGCCGCGGCGGCAGCGGTGCTCGCCATCGGCCTGTCGGTCGTCACGGTGCGCCCGGCCGCGGCTGCGCCCGGCGACCCGGCACAGCCTGCCGCCGTTCCCGGGGTCACCGTCACGGTCGACCCCTCGTATCAGCACCCGGCCTTCGAGGGTTGGGGCACCAGCCTGGTGTGGCTGGCACACGCGACCGGCGGCTACCCGGACGAGATCCGCAACGACCTGGTGGACAAGCTGTTCGGGGCCGACGGTCTCAACCTCAACATCGCCCGGTACAACATCGGGGGAGGTAACGCCCCGACGGTGCGCGACTACCTGCGCCCCGGCGGCGCGGTGCCCGGCTTCTGGAAGGCGCCGCAGCCGTACGGGCCGACCGACAAGGACTGGTGGGATCCGGACAACCCGGAACACTGGAACTGGGACGCCGACCCTAACCAACGCTGGTGGATCGACCAGATCAAGAAGAAGGTCACCCACTGGGAGGCGTTCAGCAATTCACCGCCGTATTTCCAGACGGTCAGCGGGTACGTCAGCGGCGGGTTCGACTCCAGTGTCGATCAGATCCGGGCCGACAAGGTCGACGAGTTCGCCACCTACCTGACCCGGGTCACCGACCACATCGAGAAGGCGCACCGGATCAAGTTCAAGACGATCGACCCGCTGAACGAGCCCAACACGCCGTACTGGTGGACCGGGCTGGGGCCGGACGGCCAGCCGACCGGCGGACGCCAGGAGGGCGCGCACGCCAGCCCGGCCCTGCAGGCGCAGGTGATCCTCGCCCTGCAACGCCAACTAGCGACGGCCAAGACCAAGGCGGTCATCTCCGCGCCGGACGAGACCAACTCCGGGCTGTTCCTGCAGGACTGGTACGGCTACCCGGCCGAGGCGCAGGCGGCGGTCAAGCAGCTCAACGTGCACACCTACGGCACCGGCCAGCGCACGGCCGCCCGGGACGTGGCCAAGGCAGAGCAGCGCCCGCTGTGGATGAGCGAGGTCGAGGGCAGCTGGGGCAACGACTTCACCAGCATGAACTCCGGGCTCGGGATGGCCCAGCGGATCATCGACGACATCCGGGAGCTCGAGCCGTCGGCATGGCTGCTGTGGCAGCCGATCGAGGACGCCGACAACATGATCGCGGAGGGCAACCTGCAGTGGGGCAGCATCCACGTGCCGTTCGACTGCACCGCGACCGACACCCTGGCGACG
>DASQDS010000795.1:0-12195 GCA_035634075.1 Pilimelia sp.
AGCCGGCGACGGTGTCCTCGACGGCGAACTCCACCACGCCGCGCACGGCCGGCGGCCAGCCCCGGGCGCCGACCGCCCGGGCGACGTCCACCGGCCGGTGCATCCAGACCTGCCGCCGGTGCTCCCGGGCGATCTCCAGCGGCAACAGCCAGGCCAGCGGGTCGTCGGCCAGCAGCCGCAGCCGCAGCGTCGGGGCGACGCTGTGCCAGCTGCCGAGGACGCCGGCCAGCTCGCGGGCCGCCGCGGCGGTGCTGGTCACCGCCTCGTGGACGGTGAGCACCGACGTCGCGTCGTAGCCCTCTCCGCGCTGCCACGACGCGTACCCGACCAGCCGGCCCTCGTCCTCGACAAGCGTCAGCCCGTCGACGCCGGCGGGCAGGGCGTCCGCCGGTGGGTCGCCGCGCCGGACGAGCAGGCCACACCGGTGCCGGGCGAGTGCCTGGTAGAAGCCGGCCACGGCGGGCAGCTCCGCGCCCCCACCGGGCCGGACGGACAGCTCGGGCGCCGGCCGGTGCCGACCCAGCGCCACGGTGGGCAGGTCGACCGTGCGCAGGGCGCCGCCGGTCTCCCAGCCGCAGCGGCGGTACGGGGCGGCCACGGTCGGGTACAGCGCGCTGACCGCCGCGCCGCGCTCCCGGGCGCCCCGCAGGAGCGCCGTGAGCAGGGCTCGAGCGACCCCGCGCCCGCGCGCCTCCGGCAGGACCGCCACGGCGGCGATGTCCGCCGCCGGCACGCTGCGGCCGGCCCACCACTGCTCGTGGTGGAGGTCGACCGCCTTACCCACCAGCCGGCCGTCGGCGTCGAACGCGCCGTAGGCCGTCCGGCCGGGCGGTGGCTCCGGCTCCCCCGGCGGCTCCGGCTCCCCCGACGGTTCCCGCGGCGGCGGGTCCGGCGTCAACCCGAAGGCCAGCCGGCTCAGCTCCCGCGACGCCGCGACGTCGTCGGCGCTGAGCTCCCGAACCACCACGGACCTGGCCACCGACGCAGCATAGCCACGGCGTCGCCGGCGGTGGGCCCGCCGGCGACACCGGCCGGCCGGCGCCTGGGCCGGGTCAGCCGCCCAGGCGCTGCCGGGCGAGGAACTTCGGCACCACCAGCCGCCACGCCTCGGTGACCAGCTCGGTCATGTACCCGTGGTCGAGCCGGTCCAGGTGGCAGCACACCCAGTGGAAGCGCAGGTCGGACGCGCCGGGCGGGAAGAAGAGGTCGGGCTCGCCGGCGATCAGCGCGGCCCTGGCCTCCTTGGGATAGCCGAAGCCCATCGTGGTCTCGTCGCGGGAGAACGCGACGTAGACGATCGCGCCGACGCGGAACTTCACCCGGTCCCGGATCAGGTGCTCGCTCGTTCGCGGCAGTGTCCGCGCCAGCGCTCGGACGTCGGCGACGGTGACCACGCCCCGACCGTAGCGAACCCGCGGCCACCGCAGTTGACCTCAAGCCGGGTTGATGTTCGATCCTCGACGCGTCGCCAACGAGAGGGGTCAGCATGCGGGTCATCGAGGTTGCCCGGTTCGGCGGACCGGAGGTCCTGGTGCCGGTGGCGGCGCCGGACCCGGTCCCCGGTGCCGGCGAGGCTGTCGTCGACGTGGCCGTCGCCGATGTGCTGTGGGTCGAGACGCTCATCCGCCAGGGCAACGGCGGTGCGTACTTCCCGGTCCGGCCGCCGTACCGGCCGGGTGTCGGAGTGGCCGGGACGATCGCCGCCGTCGGCGCGGGGGTCGACGGCGCCTGGCTGGGCCGGCGGGTCATCGCGCGCACCGGTGTGACCGGCGGGTACGTCGAACGGGCGCTCGTGCCGGCCAGCGGGCTGATCCCGGTGCCGGCCGAACTGTCCCGCACCGACGCGGCGGCGCTGCTGCACGACGGCGTCACGGCGCTCGGGCTGGCCGACGTCGTGGGCCTCGGCCCGGGCGACCGCACCCTCGTGACGGCGGCCGGCGGCGGGCTCGGGGCGTTGCTCGTCCAGCTCGCGCACGCCGCCGGTGGCCGGGTGGTGGCGGCCGCCCGCGGCGCGGCGAAACTGGACCGGTTGCGCAAGCTCGGCGCGGATGTGGTGGTGGACTACTCCGAGCCCGGCTGGACCGAGCGGGTGCGCGACGCGACGGGCGGCGTCGATGTCGTGCTGGACGGCGCCGGCGGCGACTACGGCCGCGCCGCCTTCGCCCTGGTGGCGCCGGGTGGGCGGTTCTCCGCCCACGGCACGCCGGCCGGCGACTTCGCCGTGCCGGACCCGGCGGAGGCCCGGGCGCGCGACATCACGGTCACCGGCATCGAACGGGTCCAGTTCACCGCCGAGCAGTTCAGCGGGTACGCCGTCCGGGCGCTCGCCCAGGCCGCCGCCGGCCGGCTGACGCCGCTGGTCGGCAAGATCTTCCCGCTCGACCGGGCGGCCGACGCCCACGCAGCGATCGAGGCCCGCGCGGTGACCGGCAAGACCCTCCTGGTCACCGGGTGAGCAGCCGCGGATTTGTCGGGGGGCCGTGGCAGGATCGGGTGATGTCCGCGTGGATCTACTTCATCCATCCGCCCCGCAGCAACTTTGCGGCGACCATGACCGACGACGAGAAGGCCGCCTGGGCCGATCACTTCGCCCGCCTGCAGCGGCTGCTGGCGGAGGGCGTCCTCGTGCTGGCCGGCCCGACGCTGGGCGAGACGAACACCGGCGTGGCGGTCATCGAGGCGCCGGACGAGGCCGCGGCGCGCCGGCTCATGACGGAGGATCCGGCCATCGCCGGCGGCTTCGCCCAGGGCGAGCTGCGGCCGTTCCACCTGGCCCTGCTGCGCGGCCGCGACTGAGCCTGCCCCGCGGCCGAGCCTGACCCCGGCTGAGGGACCGCGGGCCGGGCCCGGCGGTGAACCGTCGACGGCCCAGCCCCGTACCCCGGGTATCGGCTCGCCATATCGACGAGCCTCGACATCCGAGGGAGCTGGGCGCATGCGTCGACGCAGGGCTCTGGTTGCGGCGGCCGTCGCCGTGGCCATCACCGCTGTCTCGGGATGGGCGGCGCTGACGACGCCGGTGGCGAACGCCGAGCGGGAGGGCCGGCCGCTCGCGGCGCCGCCCGGCTCGCCGGTGGCTGTCCACGGCCAGCTGCGCGTCTGTGGCCTCACCCTGTGCGACCAGGCCGGCGACCCGATCCAGCTGCGCGGCATGACCAGCCACGGCATCCAGTTCTTCCCGGACTGCCTGAACCGGGAGTCGCTCGACGCGCTGCGCAACGACTGGCGCGCCGACCTGATCCGCATCGCCATGTACGTCCAGGAGGGCGGGTTCGAGACGGACCCGGCCGGTTTCACCCGGCGCGTCAACGAGGCCGTCGAGACGGCGACCGACCTGGGCCTCTACGTCGTCATCGACTTCCACATCCTCACGCCCGGTGATCCGAACTTCAACCTGGACCGGGCCCGGACGTTCTTCGCCGACGTGGCCGCCGCGCACGCCGACAAGCCCAACGTCATCTACGAGATCGCCAACGAGCCGAACGGCGTCAGCTGGGACGCCATCAAGAGCTACGCCGAGCAGGTGATCCCGGTGATCAGGGCGGCGGACCCGGACGGCGTCGTGCTCGTCGGCACCCGCGGGTTCTCCTCCCTGGGCGTCTCGGAGGGCGGCAACGAGACCGAGGTGATCGACGACCCGGTCGACGCAGACAACATCATGTACACGTTCCACTTCTACGCCGCCTCGCACCGCGACTTCCAGCGCGCCACCGTCGCCCGCGCCGCGCGGAGCCTGCCGCTGTTCGTCAGCGAGTTCGGCACCCAGACCTTCACCGGCAACGGCGCGAACGACCTGGCGAGCGCGACGACGTGGCTGGACCTCCTGAAGGACCTCAAGATCAGTTACGCGATGTGGAGCTTCTCGGACGGCAGCGAGACGAACTCCGCCTTCGTCCGCGGCACCTGCGGCGGCACCAACTACGCCGGCACGGGTGTGCTCACGGAGTCCGGCACCTTCATCCGCGGCCGCATCCTCGCCGGCGCCGCCGGCTGAGGCCACCACGGGCTGAGGACCGCGCGGGACGCTATGCGACGACCGCCTTCGGCTGCGGCGCCGCGCCGGCGCGCTGGACGCGGTCCCGGCCGGCCTGCTTGGCCGCGTACAGGGCGTCGTCGGCGCGGGCGAGCAGCTCAGTGGGCGGTTCGACGGTGTCCCAGGTGGCGACGCCCGCCGAGAACGTCTGGCCCAGCGGGGTGGCGGTGCGCAGCCGGTCGACGGCCCGCACGGCGTCGTCGGTGCTGCCGCCGGTGATCAGGACGGCGAACTCCTCGCCGCCGTACCGGGCGAGCACGTCGCCCGAGCGCAGGGTGGCCCGCCACGCCTCGGCCGACCGCCGGAGGACCTCGTCGCCGGCCTGGTGCCCGTTGGTGTCGTTGAACTGTTTGAAGCGATCCAGGTCGAGGAGGGCGACGTGCAGCGGCGTCCGCGTGCGGCGGGCGACGTCGAGCTGGTCGCGCAGGACGGCGTCCCATGCCCGGCGGTTGGGCACCCGGGTGAGCCCGTCGGTGTGGGCGAGCAGGTCGAGGCGCCGGGCCTGGGTCTCCACCCGGCGCACCAGGCCGGACATTCGGGCCACGACGAGGAGGAACAGCGCGATGCAGGTGATCGCGACGATGGGTACGGAGCGGTAGTCGCCCTGGAAGGACTGGGCGAGCAGGACGACCGGGGCGAGCAGGGAGGCGGTCGCCAGCAGGAACCGGCGGCGTCCCCACGGTGGTTCGGCGGCCGCGGCGTCGCGCTGGGTGGCGGCCGGCATGGACGGGTGCAGCGCCGAGGCGCCGAAACACGCGTACGCCAGTAGGAAGATCATGTCGACCAGGTAGGCCGGCAGGCTCTCGATGCCGTAGTTGATGACGACGGCGACCGTGGTGTCACCGACGATGCCCAGGACGAACCCGTACGTGAGCAGCGTGATGGCCGCATTGCGGGCGCCGCCGCCGATGGCCATCCGGACGAGCAGCGCCATCATCAGCACGTCGGCGAACGGGGACAGGAGCGTGACCACGTTGCTGGCAAGCTCGCCCGTCGCCTGGCGGGCCGTCGGTTCGACGACGAAGACCCAGGCGAGCAGCGCGACGCTGATCGCGATGATGGCCGCGTCGATCAGGGCGGTGCGGTCCCGCACGTCGGAGCGGTGCCGGACCAGCAGCAGCACCGCGGCGAGCAGCGGCGCGTAGGCCGCCGAGTAGAACAGATCCGGCAGGGGCACCGTAGGGGTCCACCCACCCCCGAGCCCGGGGAACAGCGCCGCCACGTCGCCGGCCAGGGTGATCGTCAGGAACGCGGCGAGCGCCCGCCACGGACCCGGCTGCGCCGGCCGGTACCGCCATACCCCGACGAGCACGGCGGCGAGCGTCGCCAGCATGGTCGGCAGGTAGACCGCCGGTGACACGCCGTCACCCCCCACGACCGGGATCAACAGGACCCCGGCGACACACGCACCCAGGTACCAGCGCCAGACGCCAGCCCGCATCGCGGCCCTCCTCCCGAGTCGGACACCTGCCGAAGCCCGCGCGGGAGGCCGTCGACAGATATCACCCCGGCCATATCGGCGGGCCGGCCGGGAAGCTGAGCGAAACGTGGCGGACCGGCCGGCTCAGGCGCCGCGCGCCGCCCGGGCGATGTGGTGGACAGGCCGGCCGACCAGCGAGGACGATGGCCCGATGGATCTTCCCGTGATGCCGCCCGTCGCGCCGATGCTCGCCAAGCCCGTCGGGGAGATCCCCACCGGGCAGTGGTACGAGCCCAAGTGGGACGGTTTCCGGTCGATCGTCTTCCGCGACGGCGACGAGGTGGAGATCGGCAGCCGCAAGGAGAAGCCGATGACCCGCTACTTCCCCGAGGTCGTCGACGCCGTACTGGCGAACTTCCCGCCGCGGGCGGTGATCGACGGCGAGGTGATCGTCGCGGACACCGCCCGCAACACCCTCGACTTCGAGGCGCTGCAGCAGCGGATCCACCCGGCGGCCAGCCGGGTCAAGCTGCTCGCGGAGCAGACCCCGGCCAGCTTCGTCGCGTTCGACCTGCTGGCCCTCGGGGACGAGGACCTGACCGAGCGGCCGTTCGCCGAGCGCCGCGCGATGCTGGAACGCGCGCTCGCGGACGCGAAGCCGCCCGTCCACGTCACCCCGCTGACCCGGGACGTCGACACGGCCCGGCGCTGGTTCGCCGAGTTCGAGGGCGCGGGCCTGGACGGCCTGATCGCCAAGGGCCCGGAGCTGACGTACCAGCCGGACAAGCGGGTGATGACGAAGGTCAAGCACAAGCGCACCGCCGACTGCGTCGTCGCCGGCTACCGGCTGCACAAGTCCGGCGACGACCGCGTGGGCTCGCTGCTGCTGGGCCTGTACGACGACGACCGGGACGTGCTGGTGTCCGTCGGGGTCATCGGCGCCTTCCCGATGGCCGTGCGCCAGGAGTTGTTCGTCGAGCTGCAGGATCTCGTCACCACGTTCGACGACCACCCGTGGAACTGGGCGGCCCACGAGGGCGGCGAGCGCACCCCCCGCCGCAACGAGGCCAGCAGGTGGAACGCCGGCAAGGACCTGTCCTTCGTCCCACTGCGCCCCGAGCGGGTGGTCGAGGTGCGCTACGACTACATGGAGGGCGAGCGCTTCCGACACACCGCCCAGTTCGAGCGCTGGCGCCCGGACCGGGAGCCCCGGTCGTGCACGTACGCGCAGCTCGAACGCCCGGTCCGGTTCAACCTCGCCGACGTGCTGACCAGCGGCTGACCGCCGCCTTTCCCACCCGGGGGCAATGTCGGGATCCGGCCCCGGCGGGCGGGTCCGTCCGATCCGGCCCGACGGCGTAGCCTCGACGGGTCCGCCGCCGACCGGGCCGAAAGGTGCGCCGTGCCCCGCAAGCTCCGCCCGCTCCTCGCCGGCGCGTGCGTCCTCCTCCTGCTGCTGCCCGGCTGCTCGGTCCCGCTTCTCGGCGGCGACGAGGACGGCGACCCGGGGCCCGGCCCCGCGTCGACCGGCCAGGCGGCGCCGGGCGTCAGCGGCGGGCCACCCCGCTGGCGGGATTGCCCGGAGGTGCCGAAGAAGCTGGTCGGCCGGGGCGCCGAGGGCATGACGTATCAGTGTGCGACGATCCGCGTGCCGCGGGACTGGGCGGCGCCGGCGGGCGGCACGCTCGAGGTCGCGCTGCTGCGGGCCCGGTCCGCCAAGCAGAGCCGGCGGATCGGCTCGCTGCTGCTCAACCCGGGCGGCCCCGGCTCGTCGGGCATCGACACCGCCGTCTACCTGTCCTTCGGACCACGGTTCGGCGGCCTCTCCGACGCCGTGACCTCGCGGTTCGATCTGGTCGGCTTCGACCCGCGGGGGGTCGGCCGGTCGAGCCCCGTCAAGTGCGTGCCGGACGCCGACTTCGACGCCTACTTCGGCGCCGACCAGGATCCGGTCAGCGAGGCGGATTTCGCCGCGCTCGCCGCGCTGAACAAGCGGATCGGGGCGGCCTGCGCGGCGAAGCTGGGCCCCGGCGGGCCGGCCACGTTCGCCACCGAGCGGGCGGCGCGCGACATGGACGCCGTCCGGGCGGCGGTCGGCGACCAGAAGCTGACCTACCTCGGCTACTCCTACGGCACGCTGCTCGGCGCCACGTACGCCCAGCTCTTCCCGCAGCGGGTGCGCGCCCTGGTACTGGACGGGGCGGTCGACCCGCGGGCCGACGCGATCGTCGGGTCGGAGAACCAGGCGCGCGGGTTCGAGAAGGCGTTCGGCACCTTCGCCGCCTGGTGCCGGCGTACGCCCAAGGACTGCGCGGTGGCCCCCGACGCGCGGGCTGCGCTGACCGCGGCGCTGGACAGGGCGCGGCGCTCCCCCGTCCGCGGCGCCGGCGACCGGCGGGCCACCGCCGGCTGGATCTTCTGGGCCACGGTGTCGTCGCTCTACACCCGCACCGGTTGCTCGGAGCTGGCCACCGCACTGGACCGGCTGGCCGGCGGGGACCCGAAGAAGGTCTTCGAGCTGGCCGACCGGTACGTCGAGCGGGAGCCGTCCGGCCGCTACGCGAACATGTTCGACGCCTTCCTCACCGTCGGCTGCGCGGATTCCGAGCAGCGGGTCAGCGTCGCGCGCGTGCGGCAGCTGCAGGGGCAGTGGCGGGCGGCCTACCCGCTGTTCGGTCCGGCGCTGGCCACCGGCCTGCTCACCTGCTCGTCGTGGCCCGGCGCCCGGGACCCGTATCCGACCGGCGAGGCGGTCGGCGCGCCCCCCATCGTGGTGGTGGGCACCACCGGTGACCCCGCCACCCCGTACGAGCAGACGGCGAAGCTGGCCGACATGCTGGGCGTCGGCCGGGTGCTGACGTGGGAGGGCGAGGGGCACACCGCGTACCCGGAGACACCGTGCGTCACCAGGGCGGTCGACTCTTATCTCGTCGACCTGACGGTTCCGGCGCCGGGTCTGCGCTGTCCGGCCCGGGGCTGACGCCGACGTGCGCGGCCAGCGCCTCGGTCAGCTCCCGCAGCCGGCGCAGGTTCTGTTTGATCTCCTCCTGCTCCTCGTGCTGGAACGCGTCGTGGTCGACAATGAGCTTGCTGGCGAAGTGCGCCGTGATCAGCGGGATCACCAGCAGCACCATGATGGAGATCAGCGTGCCGGCCACGACCCGGCCGGCGCCGGTGGTGGGGTACGTGTCGCCGTAGCCGACCGTCGAGGCGGTCACCACCGCCCACCACACCGAGTCGCCGAGGCCCTTCCCCTCGAACAGGCTGTACAGCCCGCCGCCGACGACCAGGAGCACGAAATAGGAGCCGAGCAGCGCCCGGGGTGAGTTGGCGACCCACACGACGCCGCGGTACAACGCCCGCACCGGCCAGAACAGCATCCGCATGGTGGTCATCCTGCCCGCGCCGGGCAACCCCGGCCGTCAGGCTCGGCGGGAGACCTCCCGGCGGCGGCCCCGGTACGCCCTGGTCTTACTGCGGTTGCCGCAGAGGTCCATCGAGCACCAGAGCCGCGATCCGTTCTTCGACCAGTCGTAGTACGCGACCCGGCAGCGGTCGCCCCGGCAGACCTTCAGCCGCCGCAGCGTCCCGTCGTGGTCGGCCAGCACCACCGCGGCAAGCACCTCACCCAGCACGCCGACCGCCCCGTCACCGGCCGGCGCCACCCAGGCGCCCTCCGCGGCGAAGCGGGCGCGGAGCGGGATGCGGAAGGCGAGGGCGTCCAGGCGGACCATCGCGTTGCGCGGCGCCGGGTCGGTCGGGTCGGTGGAGGCGCGCGAGCGCAGCAGGTCGGCCAGCGCGTCGCGCAGGTCCCGGGCGAGAAGCAGGTCGGCCTCCCGGACGGGAACGGGACCGGCGCCGCGCCGGTGCACCACCAGCCAGGTCTCGAAGCGGGCCAGCGTGGCCAGCTCGTCCCGGCCGGTCGCCGCGTCGAGCGAATTGAGGAACGACTCCACCAGCCGCAGCGGCACCGGTACCTGCATCCCGACCACGGTAGCGGGACGGGGGCGGGTTGACCTCAAGTCAGGTTCATGTCGGACGCTCGGTTCCCAAGCCACAGGAGAGGGGCCGCCATGACCGTCCTCGTCACCGGAGCCACCGGACAGGTGGGCCGCCGCGTCGTCGCGCACCTGCTCGCCGCGGGCCATCGGGTCCGGGCGCTGACCCGGCACCCGGCGAAGGCGGCGAGCCTGCCGGGCGCGGTGGAGGTGGTCGCCGGCGACCTGACCGCGCCGGACACCGTCGCCCCCGCCCTCGACGGGGTCACCAACATGCACCTCATCACCGTCGGCGGCGACGACTACGCCACCCTCGACACCGGCCCGGAGCTGGTCCGGCTGGCGCACGCAGCGGGGGTACGGCGGGTGGCGGTGCTCTGGAACGGCCAACCCGGCCCGGTGGAGACGGCGGTTCAGGCGGGCGGTCCGGCTTGGACGGTGCTCCAGCCGACCGACTTCATGGGCAACGCGCTCAGCTGGGCCAGCGCCATCCGGGCCGGCCGCGCCGTGGCGGAGCCGTTCGGCGACGTGCCCAGCGCCGTCATCGACGAGGACGACGTCGGTGCGGTGGCGGCGGCCGTCCTCACCGGCGACGGGCACGCCGGCCGGACGTACCCCCTCACCGGGCCGGCGGCCCTCACCCCGCGCCAGCGGCTGGCGGTCATCGGCGCCGCCGTCGGCCGCCCGGTGGAGTTCGTGGAGCTCACCGAGGAGCAGGCCCGCCGGCGGTGGCGCGACGCCGGGCACGGCGCGGAGCTGATCGACCTGCTGGCCGCCTGGCAGAGCGACCCGCCCCCCGCGGCGTACACACCCGCCCCGACCGTCGAGCGGATCCTCGGGCGCCCGCCGCGCACGCTCGCCGACTGGGCCCGAGACCACGCCGACGCATTCCGGTGACGCGCGTCCCTCACGAGCCCCCGGTCACCGTGATCGCCTGTCCCGTGATGCCGGTGTTCGCGGCCGAGCCGAGGTACACCACCGGGCCGGCCACCTCGTCGGCGTCGAGCAGCCGCCCCACGGCGGCCCGGGCGGCGTAGTGGTCCCCGACCGCGTCGGTGATCGCCGTGTTCGTCTCGGTGCGGGTGAGGCCCGGCACGACGACGTTGGACAGGATGTCGCCCGCCTGGCCCAGCGCGAACGCGGCGGAGCGGCTGAAGCCGTGCAGCGCGGCCTTCGCCGCCCCGTAGTACTCCCCGCCGGCCATGCCGTCGGTCGCGACGCTGGAGGAGATGTGCACCAACCGTCCCCATCGGCGCTCCCGCAGGACGCCCGCGACCGCGCGGCTCAGCCGGAGCGCGCCCTCGACGTTCGCCCGCAGCACCGCCTGCCACTCCGCGTCGGGCACCGCCTCGAACGGCCGGTCGGGCCCCGCCATCGCGCCCCAGTGCACGGCGTTGTTGACCAGCACGTCGACCCGCCCGGTCCAGGCCAGCGCCGCCGCGACGGTCGCCTCCGCCGATTCGGCGTCGGCGAGGTCGTGCGGGACGGCCAGCCCGTGGCCGTCCAGCTCCTTGGCGAGCCGCTCGGCGTCGCCCGCCGAGCGGTGGTAGGTCAGCACCACGTCGGCGCCCTCCGCACCGAACCGCCGCACGATGTGGCGGCCGAGGCCGCCCGCCGCGCCGGTCACGATGACGGTACGCCCGCGAAGTCCCAGATCCATGTCAGCTCTCCCCTGTCGAGGCGACCCGAGCGTCGCGCACCGGGTCGGTGCCCACGATGACCGGCCGGCCGGCGACCAGGGAGGCCGCGCCGAGCCTGGCCCCGCCAGGGCCACGATCACCGGGCGGTCGGGCCGGTACATTGCTCCGGATGAGCGACAACGAGCTGGGCACCTTCCTGCGCACCCGCCGGGAGGCGGTCAACCCCGCCGATGTCGGCCTGCCGACGGGCCACCGCCGCCGGACGCCCGGCCTGCGCCGCTCGGAGCTCGCCACGCTCGCCGGGGTCAGCGTCGAGTACCTGACCCGGCTTGAGCAGGGCCGCGACCGGCGGCCGTCCGCCCAGGTCATCGGCGCCATCGCCGACGCCCTGCGCCTGCACACCGACGAGCGGGTGCACCTGCGGCACCTGTCGAAGCCGACCGGCGCCCACGGGTGCCAGCTCGCCGAGGCGCCCGCCACGCAGGTGCGGGCCACCGTCCGGGCGTTGCTCGACCGCCTCGGGCCCGCGCCGGCCCTCGTGCTGAACCGGCTGGGCGACGTGCTGGCTGCCAGCCCGGCGTACGAGCTGGTCGCCGGCCCCATCGGCCTGCTGGACGGCCCGCAGCCGAACGTGCACCGGTTCGTCTTCACCGACGCCCGCGCCCGGCTGGCCTACCCGGAGTGGGACCGGGTCGCCGACGAGCACGCCGCCTACCTCCGGGCGGAGTTGCGCCGAGCCGACGCGGTCAGCACGTTCCTCGCGGAGGAACTCACGGTGCTCGCCGGCGCGCCGTTCACCGGCCGGCTCGCCGCGCCGCCGACCGCGCCGCGCCGCACCGGCGTGGAGCGGCTGGCGCATCCGGCGGTGGGCGAGCTGCGACTGGCGTACGAGATCCTTGAGCTGCCCGACGCCGACGAACAGCGCCTCGTCGTCTACCTGCCCGCCGACGAGGCCACGGCCACCGCCCTGGACCACCTCACCGGCCGCCTCACCGGCCGTCCGGCCGGCACCGCGCCGCGCACGCCCGCCGGCGCTGCCGCGGCCTGACGTCCGCCCAAGAATAACTTCAGCGGGCCGCGCCTCAGGCGTCCGGTGCCCAGTTC
>DASQDS010000796.1:0-2292 GCA_035634075.1 Pilimelia sp.
GGTCGCCCGCCGCGCGCCGTGCAGCGCCGCCGGGGTCCAGGTGTCCAGGTGGCGTACGAGCAACTCGCGGGTGACGTCGGGAATCGACATACGACCAGTTTCCACCGCGCAAGTCGATTGTCAGGTTCCCGTCCTATGACCAGCCGCTGCCGCTCCAGGTGCGCGCCGACCAGGTCCGCGCGCTCCACGTGCGCGCCGACCACGTCCGCGCCGACCACGTGCGGGCGGCCCAGGAGCTGCCGGTCCAGCCGTCGCCGGTCCAGGCGGTGCCGTTCCAGGTGCCGCCCTGCCACGTCGTGCCCGCCTGGGCCTCCTGCGTCCAGGTGGACGGGGTCCACGTCTGGCCGAAGATGTCCTGCTCGCCGGTCAGTTCGACGCCGGACTCCGAGTCGGCGACGTGCGCCGAGCCCCGGGCACCCTCGAGCGTGCCCAGTCCCGTGGCGGCCGGGTGGGACTGCCGGTGGTTGGGCGTGCTCGCGCCGGCGGCGGCCGAGACGTCCAGCTGTCCGGTGCCCCGCCCGATGTGGTCGCCCTGCGGCATCGACTGGGCGTTGCCCATCAGCAGCCGCTTCACCTGGTCCGGCGTCGCCGTGGGCCGCTGCTGCACGAGTAGCGCCGCCGCGCCGGAGACCACCGCGGCCGACTGGGACGTGCCGCTGCCGCGGAGGAAGCGCCCGGCCGGGTCGCCGACGCGTGCCTCCGGGTGGTGCGCGTCCACGTACGAGCCCGGTGCCCGCAGCGAGACCACCGACCGGCCGGCGGCGACGAAGTCGGCGTGCCGCGCCGCGTCGCCGCGGGTGGAGAAGTCGGCGACCGTGTCGTCCCCGCGGCCGGTCGTGCCGGCCGGGTCCGCGGCGCCGACCGCGATGATGTGCGGGTTCGCCGCCGGCATCGACACCCGGGTGCGCTCCGCCCCGTCGTTGCCGACCGCGACCACGACCACGATGCCCTTGCGCCAGGCCACCTCGACCGCGAACGACAGCGGGTCCAGGGCGGCGTCCTGCACGGAGTCGGTGCCGAAGGACAGGTTGAGCACCCGGATGTTCATGCCGGGGTCGTTGCGGTGCTGGACCACCCAGTCGATGGCGGCGATGACCTGGGAGACGTCGGTGGCGCCGTCGGCGGCCGCGACCTTGATGTTGACGATGTGCGCGCCCGGCGCGACGCCCACGAACTTCGTCGGGTCGGCCTCCGCGCCGGTCGGCACGTCGGCGTCGCGGCCGGCGATGATGCCGGCCAGGTGGGTGCCGTGCCCGAAGGTGTCGAGGTGGCGGAGGTTCTCGGCCTGTGACTCGAAGGACAGGTCCGGTCCGTTGACGACCTTGCCGGGGCCGTCCAGCCCGGCCACCGGGGCGACGCCGGAGTCGATCAGGGCCACGCCGACGCCCGCACCGGTGATCTTCCGGCCGGTGGCGTCCGAGCGGGCCCAGACGCTGTGCACCCCCGCCGCGCGGGTGATGCCGTACGTGGTGGTGAGCTGGGTGGGCGCGCCCGCGCCGGCGCCCTCGCCGTCCCAGCTGTCGTCGTCCCCGCCGGCGGACGTCATCCGCACGGGCGCGTCCGCCGTGACGGCGGTCACGCCGGCGGCGGTGCGGACCCGGTCCAGTGCGGCGTCGGAGAGCCGGGCGGCGAACCCGCCGATGACGTCGAGCGACTCGCCGACCGTCCCGCCGGCCAGCGCGACGGCTTCGCGGGCGGCCGACTGGCCGCCGGCGTCGTACCGGACGATCACGTCGATGGGCGGGCCGTCCGGCGACGCTGCGTCAGCGGGGCCGGCAACCCCGAGCGTGGCGGCGACACCGAGGGCGCTCAGGACGGCGGTGGCCGTCCCGGGTGCGGCGAACCTGGGGCTAAAGCTGCTGAGCATGGTGCGCTGCCTCCTGCACGCCGGAGTCATTCGTTGACTCTGCGTAGTAATCGTCGGACGGACGGTGGGCGGCCGGTGTCGGCCAACCGGCCCATATATCGGGCGCAGCCGCCCCAATACGGAGCGAAACGCCCAGTGGATCGGAAGGTGCCGGGGCCGGCGCGTCCGCGGCCGGCGTGCTGGCGACGCCGTGCACCGGGCGGGCACACTGGGCGCGGACGACGGCGAGGAGGACTGGCATGGCGGAGTCAGGTTCACGGCGGGTTCGGCAGGCCCGGCTGCTGGCGGTGGCGGCGGTGGGCGCCGCCGGGGTGGCGTGGGCGGTGCGCGACCTGCGGGCGGCGCTGGGCGCGGCGCCGCAGGGTGAACGGGCCGCGCGGGTGCGCCGCTCGCCGCAGTACCGGGACGGCGCCTTCCGCAACCCG
>DASQDS010000797.1:0-9017 GCA_035634075.1 Pilimelia sp.
GGGCGGCGGGCGGCGGCGGGCGGCGGCGGGCGGCCGCCGGCGGGGGGGCGGGTGGGGGTCAGGAGGGGAGGGCGGCGGTTATCCGGGTGGCGTAGGAGTCGGCTTCTTCGTCCGAGGCGTACTTGGTGCGGGGCCAGAAGAAGCCGCGCAGGCCGTCGCCCTTTGTCCGGGGAACCACGTGAACGTGCAGGTGGGGGACGGACTGGGACACCCGGTTGTTCATCGCCACGAAGGTGCCGCCGGCGTCCAGGCCGTCCTCGACGGCGATGGACAGCCGCTGGACGAAGGAGAAGAACGGGCCCACCGCCGCGCCCGGCAGGTCGCCCAGCACCTCGACGTGCGGGCGGGGGGCCACCAGCACGTGCCCGCGGAACACCGGCCGGAAGTCCAGGAACGCCACCGCATCAGCCGTCGACGCCACCAGGTGCGCCGGGACCGAGCCGTCCACCACGCCACAGAAAACGCAACCCGCCACGGCGACGCACCCTACCGCGACTAGCCTCGACCCCATGAGCCACGGCTTCGACACACTCGCAATTCATGCCGGTCAGGCGCCTGAGCCACGGACCGGTGCGGTCATCGCGCCGATCTTCCAGACCTCGACGTACGTCCAGGACGGCGTCGGGGCGCCGCGCGAGGGGTACGAGTACAGCCGCTCCGGCAACCCTACCCGCGACGCGCTGCAGGAATGCCTGGCGGCGATCGAGGGCGGGCGCCGCGCGCTGACGTTCGCCAGCGGCCTGGCGGCGGAGGACACGCTGCTGCGCGCCGTCTGCCGGCCGGGCGACCACGTGGTGATCCCCGACGACGCGTACGGCGGAACATATCGCCTCTTCGCCCGGGTGGCCGAGCGCTGGGGTCTGAGCTGGACCGCGGCGGACGTGTCCGACGTGGACGCGATCCGCGCCGCCGTCACCGCGCACACCCGGGTGGTGTGGGTGGAGACGCCGACCAACCCGCTGCTCAACGTGGCCGACATCGCCGCTCTGGCCCAGCTCGCCCACGAGCGGGAGGCGTTGCTGGTGGTCGACAACACGTTCGCGTCGCCGTACCTCCAGCAGCCCATCGCCCTCGGCGCGGACGTGGTGGTGCATTCGACGACGAAGTACATCGGCGGGCACTCCGACGTGATCGGCGGCGCGCTGGTCTTCGCCGACGGGGAGCTGGCCGAGGAGGTCGGCTACCACCAGAACGCGATGGGCGCGGTGAACGGGCCGTTCGACGCCTGGTTGACGCTGCGGGGCGTCAAGACGCTGGGCGTGCGGATGGACCGGCACTGCGACAACGCCGAGCGGCTGGTGGAGATGCTGGGCCGGCACCGCGCCGTCGACCAGGTGCTCTACCCCGGGCTACCGGAGCACCCCGGGCACGACACCGCGGCGAAGCAGATGCGGCGGTTCGGCGGCATGGTCGCGTTCCGCGCGGCGGGCGGCGAGGCGCACGCCGTCGAGATCTGCCAACGGACCACGGTGTTCCTCCTGGCGGAGTCACTCGGTGGGGTGGAATCGCTGATCGAGCACCCTGGACGGATGACGCACGCCAGCGCCGCCGGCTCCCCGCTTGAAGTCCCCGGCGATCTCGTGCGACTGTCGGTCGGCATCGAGACGGTGGACGATCTCGTCGAGGATCTGGAGCGCGCGCTGGCCCGCTGAGCGCGGCCCCTGCCCGCCCGCGAAGGGCAGGCCCGCGACGGGGCCGGCCCGCGACGGGGCCGGCCCGGCGCTCGTCAACTGAACACAGGGGAGGTGCCGTGCAGGATCCCGTGCCGACCTGGGTGGGCGCGACGGCGAAGCAGATCGCCCGCGCCGTGCGCCGCGGAGACTCGTCAGCGACCCAGGTGATGGCCGACCACCTCGATCACATCGCCGCGGCCGACCCGGTGGTGTCCGCGTTCCGGGTGATCCGGGCGGGCGAGGCCATCACCGAGGCGGAGAAGGTCGACGAGCAGCCCGACCTGGGCAACCTGCCGCTCGCCGGGGTGCCGATCGCGGTGAAGGAGAACACCGCGGTGGCCGGCCTGCCGACGTGGAACGGGTCCGCCGCCGCCCGCTCCCCGGTCGCCGAGGCCGATCACGAGGTGGTGCGCCGGCTGCGCGGGGCGGGGGCGGTCGTCGTCGGCGTCACCCGGATGCCGGAGCTGGGCCTGTGGGGATTCAGCGACGACGAGACCACCGCCGCCCGCAACCCGTGGCGCACCGACCGGACGCCCGGCGGCTCGTCGGGCGGTGCCGCGGCGGCGGTGGCCGCCGGCCTGGTGCCGATCGCGCACGCCAACGACGGGTTGGGTTCCATCCGCATCCCGGCCGCCTGCTGCGGGCTCGTCGGCATCAAGCCGGGCCGCGGCCTGGTGCCGTGCCGGCTCGGGGCGGAGGACTGGTTCGGCCTGACCGAGCACGGCATCCTGGCCACCACCGTCGCCGATGCGGCCGTCGGTCTGGACGTGCTCGCCGGGCGCCAGCCGGCGAAGCTGGTCGAGCCGACCCGGCTGCGGGTGGCGGTGTCGCTTCGCTCGCCGCTGGCGGGCGTACAGCCGGACGCCCCCAACCGTGCCGCGGTGGCGGCGGCGTCCCGGCTGCTGGTCGGCGCCGGCCACGACGCGGTGACGGCGGACCCGGTGTATCCGGTGGCGCTGGGGGTGCGGGGCCTCGCCACCTGGTTCGCGGCGGCGTACCGGGACGTGGCGGCGGCCGGGACGGACGTCCGCGCGCTGCAGCCGCGCAGCCGCCGGCACGTGGCCGTCGGCAGGTGGGCCTGGGACAAGGGGTACGTGCGGGAAGCCGACCGCGCCGGCTGGCGGGAGCGGTGCCTCGCCTTCTTCGACGGCGGGTCGTTCGACCTGATGATCACGCCTGCGCTCGCGGCGGCGCCGCCGGCGGCGGCGGGCTGGGCGCGCCGGTCCTGGCGGGCGAACCTGCTGGCCAGCATCCGGTACGCCCCATACGCGGCGCCCTGGAACATCGCCGGCCTGCCCGCACTGGTGGTGCCCGTCGGCGTGCGCCCGGACGGGCTGCCGGTCGCCGTGCAGCTCGTCGGGCCGCTCGGCGCCGAGCGGCTGCTGCTCGCCGTAGCCGGCCAGTTCGAGCTGGCGGCGCCGTGGCGCCGGCACGCGCCCGGCTTCCCCCGCGTACCCACCCGGGCATGATTGGCGCCATGACGGGACTCGTCCAGCTCGCCGACGTGCGGGCGGCCCGGGAGCTGCTCGCCGGGGTGGTGCGGGAGACGCCGCTGGAGCCGTGCCGGCCGCTGACCGCCCGCATCGGCGGGCCGGCGTGGCTGAAGTGCGAAAACCTTCAGCGCGGCGGCTCGTACAAGGTGCGCGGCGCGTACGTGCGGATCGCCCGGCTCTCCGCCGCGGAGCGGGCGCGCGGCGTGGTCGCCGCCAGCGCCGGCAACCACGCGCAGGGCGTCGCGCTCGCCGCCGGCCTGCTCGGCACCGCCGCGACGGTGTTCATGCCGGTGGGCGCGCCGCTGCCGAAGCTGTCGGCGACGAAGGGGTACGGGGCAGCGGTCGAGCTGGTCGGCAGCACGGTCGACGAGGCCCTGGTCGCGGCGGAGCGGTTCGCGGAGCGGACGGGCGCGGTGCTGATCCACCCGTTCGACCACCCGGACGTGATCGCCGGCCAGGGCACTGTCGCGCTGGAGATCCTCGAGGCCTGTCCGGACGTGCGGACGATCGTGACCAGCGTGGGCGGGGGCGGGTTGATCTCCGGGATCGCGGTGGCCGCCAAGGCCCTGCGCCCGGACATCCGGATCATCGGCGTGCAGGCTGCCGGCGCCGCGGCGTACCCCCGCTCCCTGCGGGCCGGCCGGCCGGTGCGGCTGCCGGCCTTCGGCACGATCGCCGACGGCATCGCCATCGGCTGCCCGGGTGAGCTGACGTTCGCGCACGTCAGCAAGCTTGTCGACAGGGTGGTCACGGTGACCGACGAGGACCTGTCCCGGGCGCTGCTGATGCTGCTGGAACGCGGCAAACTGGCGGTGGAGCCGGCCGGGGCCGCCGGCGTCGCGGCCCTGATGGCGGGCGTGGTGGCGGTGGACGCGCCCGTCGTCGCCGTGCTGTCCGGCGGCAACATCGACCCGCTGCTCATGGTCAAGGTCATCGAGCACGGCCTGACGGCGGCCGGCCGCTACCTGCGCTTCACGGTGCGCTGCGCGGACCGACCCGGCCAGCTGGCCCTCGTGCTCAGCGAGATCGCCGACCAGAAGGCGAACGTGCTGGACGTGGCCCACCAGCGGCACGACCCCCGGCTCCGGCTGGGCGAGGTGGAGGTGGCGCTGTCCGTGGAGACCCGCGGCGCGGAACACTCCCGGCGCCTGGTCGCGGCGCTGCGGGCCAACGGGTACCAGGTTACCTTCCCGTCGCCGGCCGCCGACCCGACCGCCGACCGGGCCCCAGCCGAGCCCGGCCCGGCCGCGCCCAGCCAGGTCGCGCCCAGCCAGGTCGCGCCGGGCGTGCCCGCGCCGGGCCTACCGGCGCCCGGCCTGCTCGCGCAGGGCCCCGCGGCACCGGCCTCGCCCATCCCGCCGAACCCGATCATGGAGGTGCCGCCGGAACCCTGACCGGCGACCGCCCGGTCAGCCGCCGAAGGGCTCGAACCGGACGACGGTGACCTTGATGTCGGCGCCGCTTGGTGCCGTGTAGGTGACGGTCTGGCCTGGCCGGGTGCCCAGGATCGCCTTGCCGAGCGCCGACTCCGGGCTGTAGACGGTCAGGTCGGTGGTCGCGGAGATCTCCCGGGAGCCGAGCAGGAACGTCTCGGTGTCGTCCTCGTCCTCGTCGAAGTGGATCGTCACGACCGTCCCCGGCGCCACCGCGTCGGCCGTCGGAGCCTCGCCGACCTTCGCCGTCCGCAGGAGTTCCTGCAGGTAGCGGATGCGTCCCTCCTGCTTGCCCTGCTCCTCGCGGGCGGCGTGGTAGCCGCCGTTCTCGCGCAGGTCGCCTTCCTCGCGCCGGGCGTTGATCTCGGCGGCGATCACCGGGCGCGCCGCGATCATCTCGTTGAGTTCAGCCTGCAGCCGGTCGTGCGCGTCCTGGGACAGCCAGGTAGCGGCCCCGCGGTCGTTCGTGGACACTGCCGATCTCCTCGAGTGGGCGAATGGGTCAGGAGCGTTAACGTGGCGCTGCGGTCGTGCAAATGCGCTGTTTTTGGTTAATAACACTATGCGCTGTCGTGTCAACCGCCGCGAGCGAGAAACGCAGCGTGCTTGTCAAGCCGCCGAGCCCGCCAATCGGGCGAACAGCGTAGAACCACCAAGTTTACCAGGGCCGGCGCCCGGTGCGGCCCGTCAGCCGGCCGGCCGGCACCGCAGTACCTCGCCGATGAACGGGCGCTCGGTCGTGGCCAAGCGGTACGTCGTCTCCCGTTCGCCCGGCGGGACCGTCACCTCGGCCCGGCCGACCACGGCACCGGCATGGGAGCGGGCCCGCACCGCGCACACCGCCCCCCGGCCGGCCGCGGGCATGGTCACCCGGAAGGTGAGGTCGAGCCCGTCATCCGTGATGCCGGTGTACGACACCACCTGCGCCTCGTACGCCGGGTCGCCGTACCGTTGGTAGAGCAACACTGCCAGCAGCACCGCGGCGGCCAGCACCGCGACCAGCGCCACGGCGGCGCCGGCGCGGGACGGCGGTCGCTGTGCCCGCCGGCGGCCGTACCGGCCGGGTGGGAAGGCCGGCAGTGTGGCGCGCGTCTCGGTCACCCGGGAGTATCCTCCGTCGGCTTCTGTCGGTGGCTTCGGCCAGAATAGTCGCGACGCACGCGGCACGCCCCAGCCGCGCTCACCGGGCACGGCATGACGAAAGAGCCTACATTCACCGACAGCCGAGAGCTCGGGCACGGATCGAAGGAGAGCCGACGTTGGCAGAGCAGCTTCGCCTGATGGCGGTGCACGCGCACCCCGACGACGAATCCAGCAAGGGCGCGGCGACGATGGCGCGGTACGCCGCGGAGGGCGTCGATGTGCTGGTCGTGACGTGCACCGGCGGCGAGCGGGGGAGCGTGCTGAACCCCAAGCTCGACCGGCCGGAGGTGTGGGCGGACATTTCCAACATCCGCCGGGCGGAGATGGACGCCGCCCGCGCCATCCTCGGCGTGCGCCAGGAGTGGCTCGGCTTCGTGGACTCGGGGCTGCCCGAGGGTGACCCGCTGCCGCCGCTGCCGGACGGTTGCTTCGCCCTGCAGGACGCCCAGGCCGCGGCGAGCCCGCTCGTGGAGATCATCCGGCGGTTCAGGCCGCACGTCGTCATGACGTACGACGAGGATGGCGGGTACCCGCACCCTGATCACATCATGTGCCACCGGATCAGCGTGGTGGCCTTCGACGCCGCCGGCGACCCCGACCAGTTCCCCGATACGGGCGAGCCGTGGCAGCCGCTGAAGCTGTATTACCACCACACGTTCACCAAGCGGAAGTTCGTCGCGCTGCACGACGGCATGGTGGCCGCCGGCCTGGAGTCGCCGTACGGCGAGATGCTGAGCCAGTGGGCGGACGACGACCGCGACAAGGGCCACCGGATCACCACGCGGGTGGAGTGCGGGAAGTTCTTCGGCGTCCGGGACGACGCGCTGCGGGCGCACGCCACCCAGGTGGATCCGGACGGTTTCTGGTTCCGGGCGCCGCTGGAGGTGCAGCAGCGGGTCTGGTCGACCGAGGATTACGAGCTGGTCCGCTCGGTGGTGGACAGCCCGACCCCGGAGGACGACCTCTTCGCGGGCGTGCGGGACACCGTGCACGCCCGTTAGCGCTTCCGCCGGCCCATGGGCGTACCGTGGGCGGAGTACGCAGGAGGGGGGCGACGTCATGGTCACCGCGTGGGACGTGCTCGCGGCCAACAATTTCGGGGACACCCGCGAGGGTGGGCTCGCGGGTCCGCTCGGCCTGTTGATCGTGGTGCTCCTCGGCATCGCCACCGTGCTGCTGATCCGCAACATGAATGCGCGGCTGCGCCGCCTGCCCGACCGGTTCCCGCCCGACGCGCCGAGCGACGGCGGCCCCGCCGAGTCGGGTCGCACCGACCGGTCCGGCTGAGGCCGCCGACCCGCCCCGCGCGCCGCGCGGGCCACAACAGACAGTGCCCGCCCGCCGCGAGGTGGGACGCCGGCGGCTCGTGAGCACCGCCGCCAGGCTGCTCATTCATCGAAACGGGCCGCGTACCCCTGTTGCCGGAATCCGCTTTGGCTTAGCCTTCCGCCCGGGGGGCAATTCCCCGACCCACCTGTGGAAGGGGGCGCCGGGCTGATGTCAGCATGGTGGGACGCTCCCGTGTGGGCTCCGCAGGCGTGGGGTCGGTTCGGCGGTCGGGACGGGTACCGGCCCGCGTGTCGGGGCGGCCCATGAGCGGCCATCATCCGCCTACCGCGCCCGGTTCGCCACCCCGCCGCGCCGTGCCGACGGAAGCCCCCCGCACGTTCGCGGCCATCCCCATGCCGCGGCGGGCCGTCGCGCTGAGCGCCACCGTCGTGGCCGTCGCGCTGGCGGTCGCGGTGGGCGGGCTGCTCCTGCCCGGAAGCCACCCCGACGGCGTCGCGCTCTCCCCGGCCGCCCGCCTCGGCGTGGCCGCTGCCCTGATGGCCGTGGCCCAACTCGCCCGGCTGCGCATCCGCGTCGGGACCGGCACCGTGAACGTCGCCTGGGGCGAGGCCGCGCTGATCGCCGGGCTCTACCTCGTGCCGGCCGGCGGGCTGCCGGCCGCGGTCTTCGCCGGTACCGGCGTGGCCGTGGTGCTCATCTCCCTGCTGTCGGACCGACGGTCGCCCGGTGAGATCCTCCGGATCGCCGCGTCGCTGACCGTCGCGGCGGGCGCCGGGGCCGCCCTCACCTCGGCCATCGCCGACCCGTACGGGGCCGCGTTGACGCCGGGCCTGGCGGTCGCGTTGATCGTCGGCAGTGCCGCCTACCTCACCGTGACCACCCTGCTGGTGGCGCTCACCCTGGCCCTGCGGCACGGCCTGCCGTTCCCCACGCTGGTGCTGCGCACGCTGCACGGCAAACTGATCATGTTCGTCGGCAACGTCGTGGTCGGGCTCGTGGTCGTGGCGTTCGTCCACCGGGACGCGCGGTGGCTGGTGCTCCTGCCGCCCGCGCTGTGGCTGCTCCAGCAGACCTACGCCCACCGCCTGCGGGCCGAGTCCGAACGCCGGGCCTGGCTGGGGCTGGTGGACGCCACGCAGGCCCTCAACCAGCTCGACGAGCAGGAGGTCGCCCGGGCCGGGGCGCGGGGGGCGGTGCGCCTCTTCGGCGCCGAGCTGGTCGAGGTGGACGTGTTCCGCCCGGACGGCCAGCGGCGTCGCTACCGGGCCGAGGCCGGCCTGCCGCCGAGCTACGGCACCGCCGGCCCGGTGGTGCGGCAGCGCACCGGGCCGGGCACCGGGCCGGGCAGCGGGCCGGGCGCCCGAACCGGCAGGTCCTGGTCGTCGGAGCCGCGGCCGCCAGTGGCCACCGAGTGGGACGCCGGCGGCCCGCCGCCGGTCGACCAGTCGGGCCGCGTCGTGCTCCGCCCGATGCGGGTCGGCGGGGCGGACGTGGGCGAGTTGCGCGTGCGCTACCCGGCGGAGGCAAGCCCGGGGCAGCGGGACGAGCTGGCGCTGACGGCGTTCAGCGTGGCGCTCGGCGCGGCGCTGCACGACGCCGCCACGCACCGGCGGTTGCGCCTGCTGGAGGCCCGCTCGTCGCACGACAAGCTGCACGACCCGCTGACCGGCCTGTTGAACAGGGCCGCCCTGCTGGTCAAGGGCGACGTACACCTGCGCCTGCTGGAATCCGACCGGCCGGTGGCCCTGCTGCTGCTGGACGTCGACCACTTCAAGGAGGTCAACGACACCCTGGGGCACGCGGCGGGGGACGAGCTGCTTCAGGTCACCGCGCGCCGCCTCGGGGAGCTGACGCAACCGGGCGAGTTGCTGGCGCGTCTGGGCGGCGACGAGTACGCGATCCTGCTCTCGCCCGGGCCGCCCCCCGGTGAGCCGGCCGGGCTGGTGGACCGGCCGGCCCCGATGTCGCTGGTGTTGCGCCGGGCG